>NZ_PSVZ01000005.1:0-187702 GCF_002932315.1 Rathayibacter sp. AY1C9 | reverse complement strand
CTCGAGGGCGCAGAAGGGCATGGTCTCGTCTCCAGGGGGTGGCGGGCGATCGCCCGCCACCCCCTGGAGACGAGACCATGCCCTTCTGCGCCCTCGAGAGCCTCCGCTGATGGAGCTGGGCATCGCCGCGATCGTCGGCGTCTCGGTCCTCGTCGCGGTCGCCGTCTTCTCGCGGCGCCTCGGCGTCGCCGCCCCGATCGTCCTCGTGCTCGCCGGCGTCGGCCTCTCGTACATCCCCGGGGTGCCGGAGGTGGTCGTCCCGCACGAGTGGGTGCTCGACGGCGTGCTGCCGCCGCTGCTCTACGCGGCGGCGCTCAGCGTCCCGTTCATCGACTTCCGCCGGAATCTGACCACCATCACCGGCCTGTCGGTCGTGCTGGTGCTGATCTCGGCGGCCGGCGTCGGCGCGCTCCTCTTCCTCCTCCTCCCCGAGCTCGGGCTGGGCCTGGCGATCGCCGTGGGCGCGATCATCAGCCCGCCCGACGCCGTCGCCGCGACCTCGGTCGGCCGGCGGCTCGGCCTCCCGCCGCGGCTGCTCACCCTGCTCGAGGGCGAGGGGCTGATCAACGACGCGACCGCGCTGGTCCTCCTCCGCTCGGCCCTCGCCGCCGCCGCGGGGACGCTCGCGACGCCGTGGGCCGCGATCGGCGACTTCCTCTACGCGGTCGTCGTGGCCGTCGTGGTCGGGTTCGTGGCCAGCGTCGTCACCGTCTTCGTCCGCTCGCGGCTCGAGGACCCGGTGCTCAACACCGTCCTCTCCTTCATCGTCCCCTTCGTCGCGTTCATCCCCGCCGAGGGCCTGGGCGCCTCGGGCGTGCTCGCCGTGGTCGTCGCCGGCCTGCACACCGGGCACGCCTCCTCCCGCGCTTTCACCGCCCAGTCGCGGGTGAACGACCGGATCAACTGGCGGACCGTGCAGTTCCTGCTCGAGAACGGCGTGTTCCTGCTGATCGGTCTCGAGATCCGCTCGCTGATCCACGACGCCGACAGCGCGCGCCTCTCCGTGCCCGGAGCGGTCGGGATCGGGCTGATCGCGGTGGTCGGGCTGATCGTCGTGCGCTTCCTCTGGGTCGGGCCGGTCCTCCTCGGCGAGCGCTGGCAGACCCGCCGGGCCGAGCGCCGGGCCCGCGAGCAGAAGGAGCTGCTCGAGTCGCCCGAGGCGCAGGAGCTACCGAAGGAGGAGCGCGGCCGGGCGAAGCGGCGCTACCTGCTGCGGCGCAGCGACTACCGGCACTTCAGCCGCAACGGCATCGGCTGGCGCGGCGGTCTGGTGCTCGGCTGGTCCGGGATGCGCGGAGTGGTGACCCTCGCGGCCGCGCAGTCGCTGCCCGAGGACATCCCGTACCGTCCGCAGCTCGTGCTGATCGCCTTCACCGTGGCCGTCGCGACCCTGCTGATCCAGGGCAGCACGCTGCCGCTGCTGATCCGGGCGCTGGGCATCCGCGGGATCGACGTGCCCGAGGACCAGCGCGCGCTCGCGGGCCTGCTCGACGAGATCACCGAGAAGGGCCTCTCGGTGCTGGAGCGCCCGGGCGACGCCGTCGAGGGCGCCGACGGCGTCGCTCCGGACGTCCTGGAGCGGGTGCGCCAGACGTCGTTCCTCCGCTCCGAGGCCGCCTGGGAGCGCTCGCGCGGCACGGAGCGGTCGATCGCGGACACTCCGCACCGCCTCTACCGGGCGCTGCGCCTCGCCGTGGTCGCGGCCGAGCGGGAGGCGCTGCTGGACGCGCGCTCGCGCCGCGCCTACCCGCAGCGCATCCTCCGCGACGCCCAGTCGCTGCTCGACCTCGAGGAGACGCGGCTGCGGGTCCGGCGGGGCTCCGAGTCCTGAGGGCTCGGGATCGTGACGATCGCTCCCGGGGATGCCCGCGCTGATCCGCGCCCTGTGGAGGAGCGCCGAGCTCCTCGAGTGCGCCATCCGGATCGACCCCTCGGACCACGGCCGTCCGGCATCCCCGGCATAGCCCGCCGATGCGTCACCCCCCGTTAAGCCCGCGCTCCCCGCTTCCTCTGGCACTGCCGTCACCCCGCCCGTAACCTGCGGATCGCCTGAGAACCGCAAGCTCGATTCGCCCGCACTCGAAGAGGGGTGGCGGGCCGGGGCGGATCCCCTCGGGCGATATCACGAGGGCCGATCCGCGCGCCAGCCCTCGCAGAGAGGGCAGACGGGGCGCTGAGAGGAACGCTATCCCGTGCGGCGCCGGAGCGCACGCCTCACTTCGTTCGAGTGCTCTCAGGTCCAGTCGAGAGCGGAGCGCTCGGCCCAGTAGCGGGCCGGATCCACGGCGAGCGCCGGGAGGTCCGGGTGCTCCCGGGGCTGCGCGCGCAGGTTGGCCCGCAGCTGCTCCGGAGTCGCCGCGCCGCTCAGCACGACGTCGGCCCAGGGCTGCGCGAGGACGGCCCCCAGGGCGACGGCGTCCGGCGCGGCGCCGGCGTGCTCGATCGGGTGCGCCACGAGCCTCCCGTTGGCGAGGGCCTCCTTGACCACCACCAGCCAGCCGTCGTCGTGCGCGGCGGCGAGCGCCCGGCCCGCGGACTGCTCGAGCGGGTTCCAGGTGCTCTGGACCGCGCTGAACGGCGACTCCGGGATCGCGCGGGCGAGCTCGATCACGCGCGCCTGCTCGGGTCCGCTGGTGGAGAGGCCGACGCGCACTCCGGAGCCGGCGAGGCCGCGCAGTCGGTCCAGCAGCGGGCGGTCGGTGAGTGCCGGGCTCTCGGGAGTGATCGAGTGGACGAGGTAGGAGTCGGGCGCCGAGCCGAGCGCGTCGAGCGTGAGCGGCCACTGGCGGTCGAGCATCGCGACCGAGTGCTCCTTGCGCTCGTGCACCGGCGCATCCATCGCCCACCCGCCGACGTACTCGTAGCCCCACTTCGACTCGATCGTGAGCGCCGCCCGCCGCTCCGGATGCCGGGCGAGCCAGCCGCCGAGGAACTCCTCCGCCCGCCCGTAGGAGCGCGCGGCGTCGAGGAAGCGGACGCCGGCGTCCCACGCCGCGTCGAGCAGCAGGTGCGTGCGCTCGCGCAGCGCGTCGACGCTCCGCTCGGCCGCGGGGCCGAGGTCGTCGTCGCGCCCTGCCGTGATGTACGCCGGCCGGCCCACGGCCGCCAGCCCGATCCCGAAGCGCTGCATCCCGCCCACGGTACGCCCGTCCCGGAGCTGCGGCAGCCGCTAGCGTCGAGCGGTGACCTCCGCCCTCGACCGCAGCATCCTCCGGCTCGCCGTCCCGGCGCTGGGCTCGCTGGTCGCCGAGCCGCTGTTCCTGCTCACCGACTCCGCCCTGGTCGGCCATCTCGGCGCCGTCCCGCTCGCCGGGCTCGCGCTGGGCGGCACGGTGCTGCAGACGATCGTCGGCCTGATGGTCTTCCTCGCGTACAGCACGACTCCGCGGGTCGGCCGGGCCCTCGGCGAGGGCGACGAGCGGAGGGCCGTGGCGGCCGGGATCGACGGCGGCTGGCTGGCCCTGCTCCTCGGCGCCGGCATCGCCGTGGTGGGCGCGCTGACCGCTCCGGCCGTCGTGGCGCTCTTCGGCGCGGAGCCGGCGGTGGCCGAGGCGGGCGTGCGGTACCTGGCGGTGAGCATGGCCGGGATCCCCGCCATGCTCGGCGTCTTCGCGCTCACCGGGCTCCTCCGCGGCTTCCAGGACACCCGCACTCCGCTGGTGATCGCCGCCGGCGGATTCGCTCTCAACGCCGCTCTCAACGCCGTGCTGATCTACCCGGCCGGCCTGGGGATAACCGGCTCCGCACTGGGGACGGTGATCGCTCAGTGGGCCATGCTCGCGGCCTACGCGGGAGTCGCGCTGCGGCTCGCCCGGAGGGTCGGCGCGCCGCTGCGGCCGCACCTCGCGGGCCTGGCCTCCTCCGCGGGATCCGGCGGCTGGATGCTGCTGCGCACAGCGAGCCTCCGCGCGGCGATCCTGCTCGCGGTCGCGACCGCCACCTCGCTCGGGGCGGAGGAGCTGGGCGCCTTCCAGGTGGCGATGACGCTGTTCTCGACGGTCGCCTTCGCCCTCGACGCGGTGGCGATCGCCGCGCAGGCGCTGCTGGGCCGCCTCCTCGGCGCGGGTGACGCCGAGCAGGCCCGCGCCGTCACGAAACGCTGTGTGACCTGGGGAATCGGTGCGGGGGTAGTGCTCGGAGCGCTGGTCACCGGTCTGAGCGGTGTCCTGCCGTACGTCTTCTCGAGCGACCAGGAGGTGCTGCGGCTGCTCCCCGCGGCGATCGCGGTCGTGGGCCTCACCGCTCCGCTCGGCGGCTACGTCTTCGTGCTCGACGGCGTGCTGATCGGCGCCGGCGACGGCCGCTACCTGGCGCTCAGCGGCCTCGCGAACCTCGCCGTCTTCGTCCCGCTCGCCCTGCTCGCCCCCGCCGCGCCCGCCGAATGGCGCCTCCTCGCGCTCTGGCTCGCCTTCGCCGTCGGCTTCCTCGGCGCCCGCGCGGTCACCCTCGGGCTCCGGGTCCGCAGCGACGTCTGGCTCCGCTGACCGCGCTCCTCCCCTGTGGAGAAGCCTGTGGACAACTCCGGTCAGCGCGGCGGTGCGCTGGTGTTCCCGCGGTGGAAGACGGCGTGGAAGCAGACCGCCTCCGCCTCCTCGTCGGCCAGGAGCGCGACCGCGGCCCGTCCCGCCGCACGGCCCTTCTCGACCGCGGGCTGGGCCATCGTCGTGAGGTCGTACTCGGCCGCGAGACCGGGCACCTGCACGCCGTCGAAGCCGACCACCGAGAGGTCCTCGGGCACGCGCAGCCCGCGCTCCTCCGCCGCGAGGATCACGCCCGCGGCCAGCAGATCGCTCTGCGCGACGACCGCGGTCGGCGGCTCCGGCCCCTCGAGCAGCGTGCGGCCCGCGGCGACGCCCTCGTCGACCGAGCTCGCCGCGGCGGCGACGACCGACGCGTCCGGGAAGACGTCCTGCACGCCGAGGAGGCGGTCGACCGGAGTGATGCTGGGGCTCGAGCGCCAGCCGGGCGGGATCGCGCCGCGACGGCGGTCCTTCGCGAACGGGAGCGAGACCACCGCGACCCGCTCGTGGCCGAGCTCGCGCAGGTGCTCCGCGAGGGTGCGGCTGGCCTCGCGGTTGTCGAGCGAGATCACGGCGCCGCCCAGCTCCGAGAGGCCTTCGACCACGACGACGGGCACCCCCCGGCGGCGCAGCACGGCGACGGAGTCGTCGACCGACGGGCTGCAGCCGACCAGGATCATCGCGTCGACCGGGGCGGTCGCCAGCAGGCCCGCGCCGTCGCCGGTCTCGGTGAGCAGCAGGATCCCGGCGTCGACCCCGCCGAGCACGTCGGCGATCCCGTCGAGCATGGCGATCTTGATCGGGTCGCGGAACGCGTGCAGCATCCGCTCGTCCACGACGACCCCCACGATCCCCGAGCGGCCGCGGCGGAGCGAGCGCGCCCGCGGGTCGGGACCGGCGTAGTCGAGCTCGGACGCCGCGCGCAGCACCCGCTCCTTCGTGGCCTCCGAGACGGGGCCGGAGCCGCTGAAGACCAGCGAGGCGGTGGAGGGGGACACTCCGGCCCGGCTCGCGACGCGGGCGAGCGTCGGCCGGGGGCTCTTGCGGGGTTCCACGTTCCTCCTCGTGGGGGCGGCGCGCTCGTCATCGGTTGACCGTCCCCGGGGTTCCGGATAGCTTAGACCGGCTCGCTTCGAATCGATTCGACCGTGCCTCTCGATCCGGTGTCCGGATCCCGCCCGCACCAGGAGAACCGCCATGACCTCGACGTCCGCGCTCACGCGCCCGCAGCTGGTCGCCTGGCGCAACGCCGTCTTCACGATCTTCGTCCTCAGCGGGATCTCGATCGCCACCTGGGTCTCGCGCACCCCCGCCATCCGCGACGAGCTCCAGCTCTCGACCGCCGGAGTGGGCCTGCTGATCCTCTCGATGTCGATCGGCGCGATCGTCGGACTCGCGTTCTCGACGCCGGTCATGGGCGCGATCGGCGCCCGGCGCGGCATGGCGCTCGGCCTCACCGTCTCGGCGGCGGGGCTCGCGGTGCTGGGCGTCTCGGCCGACGTCATCGGCGTCCTCCCCGCGGCCTTCGCCGGCATGGCGATGCTCGGCTTCGGCAACGGAGCGGTCGACGTGATGATGAACGTCGAGGGAGCGGCCAACGAGAAGGCCTTCGGCAAGACGCTCCTGCCGCTGTTCCACGCCTTCTTCAGCCTCGGCACCGTGGCCGGCGCGCTGATCGGCGCGGGCGCCTCCGCCCTGGCCGTGCCCGTCGCCGTCCACCTCGGCGCGATCGCCGTGGTGATCGCGGTGACCGCGGTGATCGCGATCCGCTTCGTCCCGGTCCGCGAGGAGCTCGACACCTCCGGCGCGGCGACCACCGTGAAGCCGCCGGTCCGCGAGCGCGTCGCCGCCTCCCTCGGCGTCTGGCGCGACGGCCGCCTCGTCCTCATCGGCCTGATCATGCTGGGCATGGCCTTCGCCGAGGGCTCCGCGAACGACTGGCTGACCCTGGCGATGGTCGACGGCCACGGCACCGACAAGACGACCGCCGCCGTCGTGTTCGGCGTGTTCGTCGCCGCCATGACCGTCGGACGCGTGATCGGCGGGCCCGTGCTCGACCGCTTCGGCCGCGTCCCGGTGCTGCGCGCCTCCGCCGGGCTCGCGATCGTCGGCATCCTGCTGTTCATCCTCGCCCCGGTCGACGCGCTCGTCGTCGTCGGCGCGGTCGCCTGGGGTCTGGGCTGCTCGCTCGGCTTCCCGGTGGGCATGTCGGCCGCGGCGGAGGGGCCGCACTCGGCCGCCCGCGTCAGCGCGGTGGCGATGCTCGGCTACGTCGCGTTCCTGGTCGGACCGCCGGCCATCGGCTTCCTCGGCGAGCACTACGGCCTGCTGAACGCCCTCTTCCTGGTGCTGGCCCTGGTGGTCGTCGCCGGGCTCGCCTCCCCCGCCGCCCGCAGCCGACGGAGCTGACCGCCCCGCTCCACGCGCCTCCGCAAGCCCCCGTGGGGCCCGGGCGCCCCGGCGCGCCTCCCCCTAGGCTTCCCAGGACGGCGGCGGAGGGGGAGCGGATGCGGTACCGAGCGCGCGACGGCGCCCTGCTCCACGTCGACGAGCACGGAGCCGGTCAGGGGCGGCCCCTGGTGGTCGTCCCCGGTGAGCCGGAGCGCCACCCCTCCTACCTCGGCTCGTTCGCCTCGATCGCCTGCACGCGCCGCGTCCTCGTGCTGCACCCGCGCGGAGTGGGCGACTCCGCGGAGCTGCCTCCCGCTCCCCCGGCCACGACGGCCGCCGACGTGGAGGACCTGCGCCGCCACCTCGGCGTCGACGAGCTCGATCTCGCCGCGCACGACTCCGGCTGCCGCGCCGTCCTGCTCGCCGCCGTGGACGCGCCCGAGCGCGTCGCCCACCTGCTCCTGATCGCCCCCGGCACCGCCTGGCTCGGGATCGACGACCGGGCTGCCGGTCACACGACTCCCGCCGGCTCCGACGACACCGCGGCGATCCGCGACGCTCTGCAGCGCCTCGACTGCCCCGCGGTCGTCCTCGGCGGCGAGGACGATCCGGTGACGGGCGTCGCCGCTCTGGAGGCGCTCACCGCGCTCCTGCCGCAGGCGAGCCTGGCCGTCATCGAGTCGAGCGGCCACCACCCGTGGGCGGAGGCGCCGGCCGAGTTCGCGGTCGCGCTGCGCGCCTCGCTCTCGGTGCCGCCGCCCGCTCCTCCGCTCGGCCGCCGGCCTCCCGTCGCCGCGCACTGAGCCGGGAGCCCGCCGGGGCCGTGCCGTCTATCCTCGACGGGTGCGTCTCGTCATCGCGCGCTGCTCCGTCGACTACACCGGCCGTCTCAGCGCCCACCTCCCGCTCGCCACCCGCCTCCTGCTCGTCAAGGCCGACGGGAGCGTCCTCATCCACTCCGACGGCGGCTCCTACAAGCCGCTGAACTGGATGAGCCCGCCCTGCACGCTGATCACGGGCGAGCCCGACGAGGAGGCGCGCGCCGCGGGAGTGACGCAGCAGTGGACCGTCGCGCACCGCAAGACCGGCGACGCTCTCGTCGTCTCCATCCACGAGGTGCTGCACGATTCGGCGCACGAGCTCGGCGTCGATCCGGGACTCGTGAAGGACGGAGTGGAGTCGCATCTCCAGCGCCTTCTCGCCGAGCAGATCGGCCTCCTCGGAGAGGGGCACACTCTCGTCCGGCGCGAGTACATGACCGCGATCGGCCCGGTCGACATCCTCGCCCGCGATTCCTCGGGAGCCGCCGTCGCCGTCGAGATCAAGCGCCGCGGCGAGATCGACGGAGTGGAGCAGCTCACCCGCTATCTCGAGCTGATGAATCGCGATCCGCACCTCTTCCCGGTGACGGGAGTCTTCGCCGCTCAGGAGATCAAGCCGCAGGCGCGGACTCTCGCCGAGGACCGCGGAATCCGCTGCGTGGTGCTCGACTACGAGGCCATGCGCGGCACCGACGACTCCCACACGCGCCTGTTCTGACAGGCCCGGCGACAGGCACGGCGAAGGCCCCCGCGATCGGATCACGGGGGCCTTCCGCTCACCGGGCGCGAGGCCCGGGAATGCCGCGTCTCACCGGGCCGAGAGCCCGGCGGCCGCTACTTGTGCGCGGCCTGGTAGGCGGCCTGGACCTCGGAGGGGATGCGTCCGCGGTCGGAGACGGGGTGGCCGTTGGCGTTCGCCCACTCGCGGATGGCCTTGAGCTGCTTGGGGTCGCTCTTGGAGGCGGTCGCGACGCTCGTGGCGGCCGCGGGGCGCGAGCCGACGCGGCGGGCGCTCGAGACGAACTTCTCGAGCGCCGAGTGGAGCTCGGCGATGTTGTCGGGGCCGAGATCGATCTCGTAGTTGGCGCCCTCGATGCTGAAGCGGACGGTACCGCCGTCACCGGAATCGATAAGGGTTCCGTCGATATCGTCGACAAGCGTGATCTTCTGGGCCACTTTTCCTCCTGGAGTTCGCGGGACCGGACTGTCTCGACCCGGACCGGAAGAGACATTACCCCCTTTCACAATCGAGTGCGCCATGAATGGCGCCATTCGTCCCTTTCTCGCGCCATGTCGAGGGGAATGTTCAGGATAAGCGGAGGCAATCAGGGCGGAATCGAGCTGTTCGCCACCAGCCGTCGAATAGAGGACACGGTGTCCGCAGACGGCCGTAACGATTCCGGACACCGATCGCGCGCATTCCCGGGAACCGGACCCGGCGATTCCGATCACGCCCCGGTCTTCGTTAGCGTGGAGTCATGGCACGACGAGGCGGACCCCCTGCACGCCCGGCGCGACCCGGTCCGTACCGCAATGCGGAGGCTCGGGAAGCACTGGAGGCGCTCGTCGCCGCTCCCACCGCCGAGGCCGTCGACCGGCTGCTCGAGGCCTGCCTCGACGGCTCCCTCGTGGTCGACGTCACGGGCTCCCAGCCCGGAGGCGTGCCGCACGTCCGCACCGTCGCGACGACCACCGGGGAGCAGGTCCTGCCGCTGTTCACCTCCACGGACGAGGTGCGCACCGCGGTCCCCCGGCAGCAGCATCCGCGGGTGCAGATGCTGGTCCTCCCCGGACGCGAGGCCTTCGCGCTGATCCGCACCGCCGACTTCGTCGCCGTGCAGCTCGACCCCGGCTCGATCGCCCAGGTCGTCACTCGTTCGTTCGTCGAACGGGCTCTGGACGCCGAACGGCCGTAGAGTGTGGCCCCCGGCGGGGCAGCGCCGGCGTCACCCCGTCCTCCGAGGTCAGGAGCCCGCCATGTCCGACACGACCCTCGCCGCCACCGGCCTCGACGCGCGAGCCGGCACCTGGTCCTGCATCCTGTTCGACCTCGACGGCACGATCACCGACTCCGCCCCCGGCATCACCGGCACCCTCGTCGAGACCTTCGTCGAGCTGGGCCGCCCCGTGCCCGCTCCGGCCGAGCTGCTGGCCTACGTCGGCCCTCCGCTGCTCGAGGCGTTCCGCGAGCTCGGCGGGATGACCGTCGAGGAGGCGCAGGCGGCGCTCGTGGTCTACCGCCGCCGCTACAACGCGGGCGGACTGTTCGACTCCTCGGTCTACCCGGGGCTGCCCGAGGTGCTCGCGCGCATCGCCGAGGCCGGCGTGCCACTCTCGCTCGCGACCTCCAAGCCGGAGTCGGCGGCCACGCGCATCCTCGAGCACTACGGCCTGGCGCAGTACTTCACGGTGATCTGCGGCGCCTCCGAGGACGAGGTCCGCAGCGCCAAGGCCGACGTCGTGGAGGAGGCGCTGCGCCGGCTCCGCGAGCTCGGCGTCGACCTCTCGGCGCCGGTGATGGTGGGCGACCGCGAGCACGACGTGCAGGGCGCCGCCGCCCACGGCGTGCCGACGATCATGGTCGAGTGGGGCTACGGATCGCCGCTCGAGGCGGTCGGGACGATCGCGCTGGTGTCCGGCGCCGAGGAGCTCGCGGACCTCCTGCTCCCGTGACCTGCGTACGATGAGGGCATGACTGGTCTGGGCGTCGTCCTCTCGTTCGTGCTGTTCCTCGGCGGGATCCTCGTTCTCGGCAACTCGTTCCTGCTGCCCGACATCGCCGGATTCCTCTTCGTCGGCGGCATCCTGATGATCTCGGGATCGCTCGCCGTCGCGTTCCACGTCCTGCCGAAGTCGCAGTAGCCGGGTCGCTCCGGGCGGCCGCCTCCGCGGCTCGCCGCTCCGCTCAGCCCAGCGTGCTCGCGTCGAGGTTGATGACTGCATTGATGTAGACCGCCTCGCCGGCTCCGGCGATCGTCGGGTTCATCCGGAGCAGCTGCTGCACCGGGATCCCGAAGCGCTGCGCGATGTCGAAGAACGTGTCGCCCTGCACCACGGTGTAGCTCACGATGTCCCCCTCCCCATCGCGGGTCGGCTCGCCGTTCGCCCCGGGAACCGCGCCGTTGTCGACCGCGAAGGCGGTCTCGGGGATGTCCGGTGTCGCGTTCGGCGTGAAGGTGACCGTCGCCTCGGGGACCGGCGCGAAGACCGTGGCCGTCGCTTGCGGGAGCGCCGCCGTGACGGTCGGGTCCGGCACCGGAGTCGGCGTCGCCGTGGCGAACACGGTGACCGTGACCGTCGGAGCCGGAGCGGGCGCCGAGCACCCCGCGAGCGCGAGCACACCGGCCAGTGCCGTCGCTCCGATGACCGTCCTGCGCATGTCCCCCGCCCTCCGCACGCCCCGCGGCGCCCGCTCCACCCTAGGAGACGGGGCGGCCGGGGGCACGTGCGCTGTCGCAGGAGGCCGGTGTGCGGATCCACCGTCGTGGAGGGAGCTCCGCGGTCGTCCGGGCCGGGTCGGCCTCACCGGGACCGGGTCACGACGGGGGCTCGGGGAGCAGGCGCAGCCCGCCGCCGCTGTTCGCCGCGTCCATCAGGAGCTCGACCCAGGTCGGGTTGATCGTCGGCTGCCGGCTCCCCGCGAAATGGAACTGCAGGGCGATGTTCGGGTTCATCCAGAAGGAGTGGCGGCCGCGCGCGCCCTCGGGCATCGAGTCGAGGGTGAGGCTGAAGCGCTCGTCGCGGCGGAACTTCGCGTAGATCACGATCTGGAGGTGGGCCAGGGTCCGGTCCTCGATCTCGATGACGGCGGGAGGAGTGCCGTAGAGGAATTGACCCATGCCGCCAGACTATAGGCCCCTCGGCTTATTACTAGTCCGTCTAGCTATTTGGCTGCGGAGGGTTCCGCGTCGTCCGCTTCGTCCGTATCGTGCCCGTCGCCGTGCTCCGCATCGATCTCGTCGACGGCCGCGCTCATCCGGCGGAGGAAGTTGACGACGACCTCGGCCTCGGGTGCGTCCAGGTCCTCGGCGATCTCGAGCATCCGGCGGTGCATCTCCTGGAGCGTGGCGCGCACCTCGTCGTCGCTGTCGACGGTCGCCTCCACGACGATCCCGCGCCGGTCGGTCGGGTTGGGCTTGCGCACGAGGTGGCCGCTGCGGACCAGGCGGTCGATGAGGACCGTGGTCGACGCGGACGAGATGGAGAGGTGCGAGGCCAGATCCTTGCCGGTCACCAGCTCGCCCTTGCGCTGCTGGCGGAGCAGGTACTGGATGGCGATCAGGTCCGTCTCGCCCATCGCCATCCGCTCGCGCGTGCGGCGGCGCATGGAGACCTCGGAGACGCGGTACGTGCGCATCGCGCTCAGCACCTCGACAGCGCGGCGGGTGGACGACTCGTCCGGGTACCAGTACCCGGCGCCGCTCCGCAGGCTCGTGTCGCTCATCCGCACATCCTAGACCGGCTGATCACCAGGCCGTCTAGCGAGTCGCCCGCGCCTACGCTGGACCGGTGACCGCCACCCTCGTCGCCAAGGGCCTCTCCGGAGGCTATGCGCACCGCACCCTGTTCGACGGACTCGACCTGACGGTCGCCCCCGGGGACGTGGTGGGCGTCGTGGGGGCGAACGGAGCCGGCAAGTCGACGCTCCTGCGCATCCTCGCGGGCGAGACGGCTCCGCTCGGGGGCTCCGTCGTGCTCGCGCCGGGCGACGCCTTCGTCGGCTGGCTGCCGCAGGAGCACGAGCGCCGCGAGGGCGAGACCGTGGCCGGCTACATCGCGCGCCGCACCGGCTGCGCCGAGGCCTCCGCCGAGCTCGACGCCGCCGCCTCCGCCCTGGCCGACCCCGATCCCGACGGCTCGATCGCCGACCGCTACGCCCTCGCGCTCGACCGCTGGCTCGCGAGCGGCGCGGCCGACCTCGACGAGCGCACCCCGGTCGTCCTGGCCGACCTGGGCCTGTCGCTCGGAGCCGCGGCCGCCTCCTCGACGATGACCTCCCTCTCCGGCGGGCAGGCGGCGCGGGTGGGCCTCGCGGCACTGCTGCTCTCGCGCTTCGACGTGGTGCTGCTCGACGAGCCGACCAACGACCTCGACCTCGACGGCCTGGAGCGCCTGGAGGCCTTCGTCCGCGGGCTCCGCGGCGGCGCGGTCCTCGTGAGCCACGACCGTGAGTTCCTCGCCCGCAGCGTGACCCGCGTGCTCGAGCTCGATCTCGCGCAGGGCACCAACCGGGTCTACGGAGGCGGCTACGACGCGTTCCTGGAGGAGCGCGAGACCGCGCGCCGCCAGCGCCGCGAGAAGTACGAGGACTTCGCCGAGCAGAAGGCCGACCTGGTCTCCCGCGCCCGCACCCAGCGGGAGTGGTCGAGCCAGGGCGTGCGCAACGCGATGAAGAAGGCCCCCGACAACGACAAGATCCGTCGCAAGGCCTCGGCGGAGTCGAGCGAGAAGCAGGCGCAGAAGGTGCGCCAGATGGAGAGCCGGATCGCGCGGCTCGAGGAGGTCGAGGAGCCGCGCAAGGAGTGGCAGCTCGCCTTCACGATCGGCAGCGCCCCGCGCTCGAGCTCGGTCGTCTCGACGCTGAACGGCGCGGTCGCCCGCCGCGGCGCCTTCACGCTCGGGCCGGTGTCGCTCCAGGTCGACGCGGGCGACCGGATCGGCATCACCGGGCCCAACGGCGCCGGCAAGTCGACGTTGCTGTCGCTCCTCCTCGGCCGCGCCGAGCCGGAGGAGGGCGGCGCCTCTCTCGGAGCGAGCGTGGCGATCGGCGAGATCGATCAGGCCCGCGGGATGCTCGCCGCCGACGTGCCGCTCGCGGACGCGTTCGAGGCGCTGGTGCCCGAGTGGCCGACCGCCGAGGTCCGCACGCTGCTGGCGAAGTTCGGGCTGAAGGCCGACCACGTCGGCCGCCGCGTCGGCGAGCTCTCGCCGGGCGAGCGGACCCGGGCCGCCCTGGCGCTCCTCCAGGCCCGCGGCACGAATCTCCTGGTGCTCGACGAGCCGACCAACCACCTCGACCTCGTCGCCATCGAGCAGCTGGAGGAGGCGCTCGAGGCGTACGAGGGCACCCTGCTGCTGGTCACCCACGACCGGCGGATGCTCGAGACGGTGCAGCTGACGCGGCACTGGCACGTCGAGGCGGGCGTCGTCACGGAGGCGTGACGCCCGCCGCCGCGTCAGTCCCCGGAGGCGCGCGCCGCCTCGTCCTCGCGCCAGCCGGCCTCCTTCTGCACGTACTCGTTGTCGGCGAACTCCGCGAAGTCGCTCTCGTCGGTGATCCGGCGCACCTCGAGGCGGTTGCCGGGCACCAGCGGGCAGCGCAGCGCCCACTCGCGGGCCTGCTCCTTCGAGTCGACCCCGATGATCCAGAAGCCGTTGAAGAGCGACTCGGTCGGGCCGTAGGCGCCGTCGACGACGGTCGGCGGCTCGGAGGAGAAGTCGACCACGAAGCCGGAGGAGGCGACGTCGTCGGCCAGGCCGTCGCCCGAGAGCAGCACGCCCGCCTCGATCATCGCCTCGTTGTACTGCCCCATCCGGGTGATGATCTCGTCGAACGGGATGGAGGCGTAGGCCTCCTTCGCCGCATCGGTCGCGCGCATGATCAGCATGTACTTCATCGGGTCTCCCTGGGGTCGGTGTGCGGGGGCGCAGGGCCTACTCTGGCCCATCCGGGGTGCCGGCGGAACGGTGGGTCCCGAGCGTCTGCGCCACGGGGGCGAGCGCGGAGCGACGGACCTTGCCCGCGTCGCTCCGAACGGGCTCGAGCACGATCCGGAGGGCCCGGAGGCGCCGCTCAGCGCCCAGCTCGGCGTTCGCCCGAGCGAGCAGACCGGCCGGGTCCACGCCAGCGTCGCCCACGTCGACGACCGCCTCCACCGCCTGCCCCAGCTCCGTGTCCGGCACGCCGAAGGCGACCGCCCCGCGGACTCCGGGCAGGGCCTCCAGCACCCGCTCGACCTCGGCCGGCCAGACGCTCACTCCGCCCCGGAGGATCAGATCGTCGGCGCGGTCGACCACCCAGAGCCACCCGTCCCCGTCGACGCGGCCGACGTCGCCGAGGGTGTCCCAGCCCTCCTCCGTCCGCCGCGAGCCCGCGCCGAGGTAGCGGTAGGCGGGGGCCTCGCCGCGGTGCAGCCAGATGCGGCCGAGCTCGCCGGTCGGAGCCTCCGTGCCGTCCTCCCGCAGGATGCGCAGGGTCGTCCCGCTGATCGGCCGTCCGACACTGCCCGGGTGCTCCAGCCACTCCCGGCCCGTGATCATCGTCAGTCCGTTCGACTCGCTGCCCGCATAGACCTCGACCACCCGCTCCGGGCCGAGCCAGCCGATCAGCGCCCGCTTGTCGGCGGGCGCGCAGGGCGCTCCGAGGTGCAGCACCGTCGCGAGCGAGGACACGTCCGCCCCCGACCGCTCGGGCGCAACCAGCAGGCGGCGGATCGTGGTCGGGACGAGCAGGGTCCAGGTGACGCGGTGCTCCTCGATCGCCGCGAGGACCCGGGCGGCGTCGAACCGCGGCAGCAGCACCAGGCGCTGCCCGGTCATCAGCCCGCGGAAGGCGTAGGTGAAGGTCGCCGAGTGCATCAGCGGGCCGCTCACCAGCTGCACGCCCTCGCGCGGCAGGAACGGCGCGACCGGCGCGTCCGGATCCAGCAGCGCCGGGCCCGCGGCCAGCACCACCTTCGGCCGCCCCGTGCTGCCGGAGGAGGTGGGCGCCTTCCAGGACGAGGCCCACCGGTCCTCGAGCGAGCCGGCCGGCACCTCCGGCCCGGGCCGCCAGTCGCCCGCGCGCCACGGGACAGCGGAGGAGGAGGGCGCGCCGATGACGAGCGCCGGCCGCGCGATCCGCTCCACCTCGGCGCGCTCCGCCGCCGACAGCCCGGTCGAGACCGGCTGCGGCACGGCGCCCGCCTTCCAGACCGCCGCGCAGACGACGAGCGCGTCCAGCGAGTTCGAGAGCGAGACGGTGACGAGGTCGTCGGTCCGGACGCCGAGATCGCGGTAGGCGCGGGCGAGGCGGGTGCTCTCGCGGTCGAGCTCCCCCGCCGTCAGCGCGCCCTCGTCGGCCACGGCGACGATCCGGTCGGGATCGGCGTCGGCGAGACCGGTGACGATGCGCGAGATCGACCGGCGGGTCACCGGCGGCGCCCGATCGTGTCCAGGCGGCAGGACGGAGTCATCCGGGCACGCCTGCTCGCGCGGATCCCGGCCCGTCCGGAGGAGTTCCTCCTGAGCTCTGAACCGAGCCGTCGAGCACCCGCTCGTAGAACCGCAGATGCGCGGCCGCGACGTCGTCCCAGGAGTGCGAGGCGGCCAGGGCCCGGCCGTCCGGCGAGGGCAGCGTCAGGGCCTCCTCCAGCGCGTCGGCGAAGGAGGCGGGGTCCCGCCCGTAGCGGACCGCGTCCCCGAACACCTCGTGGATCACCGGCAGCTCCCGCGCCACGACCGGCACCCCCGCGGCGAGCGCCTCCATCGCCGCCAGCCCGAACCCCTCCTTCACCGAGACGAAGCCCAGCGCGGAGGCGCCGGCGACGAGCGGAGCGAGCCTCTCCTCCGGAACGGTGCCGAGGATCACCGGAGCGATCCCGAGCTCGGCCGCCCTCCGGTCGAAGGCGGCCCGGTACTCGCGGTAGTCGAACAGGGTCTCGCCGCCGCCGAACACCAGCGCGACGTCGTGGCCGCGCTCGCGCAGCAGAGCCCACGCCTCGAGCAGCTCGATGCTGCCCTTCCGCGGCTCGATGCCGCCGAGGGCGAGGAGGTACGGGCCGAGCTCGGCCCGCCACCCCCCGGTCAGCGGATCGTCGACGGCGGCCGCGAACCGCGCCGCGTCGACACCGTTCGGGATCACGTCGGGCAGCAGCCCCCAGCCGGCGCGCACCTCCTCGGCGACCGCAGCGGACACGCACAGCCGGGTCAGGGGGAGCCGGACGGCGCGGTCGTGGCAGGCGCGCAGCTCCGGGGTGGTGAAGTCGTCCAGGTGGTGGATCGTGCGGATCGGCGCGAGTCCGGCGGCGAGCGCCGCGTTGGCCGAGATGCAGTCCTGCGCGTGGACGACCGGTGCGTCCTCGCCCCGCAGGGCCTCGGCCATCGCGGCGATGGACCGGACGATGCGGGCGCCGACCGGCTCGCCCTCGCGGTGCGGAAAGGGCACCACCCGCACGGTCACGCACGGATCGACGGGGCGGAAGAAGGAGTCGTCGCCGCCCCGGGCGAGCGTGCGCACCGTGACGTCGTGTCCGGCGCGCGCGAGCGCCTCGGCGAGGGCGAGGGTGTGCACCACCCCGCCGCGCGGCCGGGTGGAGTAGGTCAGCAGGCAGATCCGCATCTCAGCTCCGGTAGGCGTGCTCCGCGCGGTCGCGGAGGTGGTGCATCGTGCGGCGGGCGCGGGCGACGGAGCCGGCGACGTCAGCGGAGGCGAGCGCGAGCCCGCCCTTCGCCCAGGTCTTCGCGATGATCTCTCCCGCCGGATCCACGACCTTCGCCTGCCCGAGGAACCGCAGGCCGCCGAGCACGCCGGTCTGGTTCGAGGAGACGAGGTAGACCTGGTTCTCGGCGGCGCGGGCGCAGTCGTAGAGATCGAACAGGTGGGCCTGGCGGTCGTTGCGGATCCGATCGGAGCGGTCGGTCACGCTCGCGGGCCACGCGCTGAGGCAGGCCAGCACCTCCGCGCCGTCGAGGGCCAGCGAGCGCGAGGACTCCGGGAAGGTCTTGTCGAAGTCGATCAGCATCCCCATCCTCCCGATCGGCGAGTCGAAGGCGGCGAAGCCGCGACCCGGCAGGTACGCCTCGGACTCGCCCAGCGGCAGGTGGACCTTGCGGTGCGTGCCGATCACGCGCCCGCCGTGCACGCAGACCGCGGTGTCGTAGCGGACCTCGCGACCGCCCTCGAGCGCGCGCTCCGCGATCCCGAAGCACACGGTGAGATCGCCCGCCAGCTCGGCCACGCGGGCGACCTCCGGCCCATCGAGCTCGAGGCTCGGCGGCAGGTCCGGCCCGGGGTGCTGGAGGTCGAGCAGGTAGCCGCCGAGGGTCGCGTCCGGGAGCACGAGCAGGTCGACCGAGCGCTCGCGGGCGTGAGCGATGATGCCGGCGAGCTTGGCGAGGGTGCGGTCGATGTCGCGACCGAAGTGCGCTGCGACCGCACCCATCACCGTCTCCGTCATGCGAGGAGGCTATCCGGCGAGATCCGGCTCGCGCTCCCGAGCGAAGCGCCCCGCCTCGCGCACTCGCCGGACCTCCTCCGCCAGGTGCCCCGCATCGCGGGCGATCGCCTCGAAGCGGCCGGACCCCCAGGTGTGCAGCCACGGCAGCCCGAGGAACGACAGGCCCGGCACGCTCGTCACTCCGCGCTGGTGGGTGGGATGGCCGGCGCCGTCGAACACGCCGATCTCGACCCAGCGATAGTCGGAGCGGAACCCGACCGCCCAGACGACGCTGCCGATGCGCGCCAGGTCGAGCCCGGTCGCCTCGGACTCCGGCCGCCAGACCGGACGGCAGCGGTCCTCCTCGGGAGCGTCGATGCCGTGCGCCGCGATGTAGCGGTCGATGTCGTCCTTGATCGACTCCGCGACCGAGTCCGCGTAGTCGAGCGACGCCTCCGCCGTGGGGGCGAAGCGCAGCCGGAACCCCTCCACCCCGGCCAGTCGGCCGTAGAGGTGCATCCCGTCGCGGGCGAAGGCGCGCAGGTCGATGTCCCGCCCGCCCCCGCGCCCCGTCACGTAGTGGTTGGTCGACTCCCGCTTGGTGAGCCCGCCGACCTGCGCGTGGACGGGCACGTCGTACACGCCCATGTCCTGGAGCCAGGCGACGCAGTCGCGGCCCCGGTAGAAGCGCGCCACCCGCGGCGCGCTGCCGAGGGCGAGGTGGACCTCGCGCCCGGCGAGGAAGAGGTCCTCGGCGATCTGCGCGCCCGACTGCCCGGAGCCGACGACGAGCACGCCGCCGGGCGGGAGCGCCTCCGGCGAGCGGTAGTCGGCGGAGTGGAGCTGCAGCACGTCCGACGGCAGCCGCGCGGCGACGGCGGGGAGGACCGGGCGGTGGTAGCCGCCGGTCGCCACGACGACCTGGTCGGCCGTGATCGCGCCCGCGCTCGTGATCAGCTCGAACCCTCCCCCGGCGCGCTCGCGGAGCCGGCTCACCTCCACGCCCTCGACAACGGGGGCGTCGAAGCTCTGCGCGTAGCGGCGCACCCACGCGTGCACCTCGTCGCGCGTCATGAATCCGTCCGGGTCCGGCCCGTCGTAGGGGTACCCGGGGAGGCGGCACTGCCAGTTCGGCGTGACGAGGGTGAAGGCGTCCCAGCGGCGGTCGATCCAGTCGTGGCCGATGGTCGCGCGCTCGAGCACGACGTGCTCGATGCCGTCGTCGACCAGGTGCCGGCTGATCGAGAGCCCGGCCTGCCCGCCTCCGACCACCGCGACCTCGACGTGGCGCCCGGGCTCGATAGCGGCGCTCACGGCCGCACCCGCTGCCCGGCCGGAGCGGGCGGCTCCATCGCGAGCACCCTGACCGTGCCGCCCTCGAAGCGCTGCGCCGTGCGGAGGATGTCGGACTCCTGCTGCATCGCGGAGGTGCAGGCGAACCCGAACCGCTCCCGCACCCGGTCCGACGCGATGCGCAGCGCCTCACTCGAACGGGCGACGAAGTCCTCGAGCGAGTAGGCGGTCCCGGTCCCGAGGAACTCGTGCACGACCAGGCTCGGCGAGTAGCAGCGCTCCTCCGAGCCGTCCGGCCAGCGGACGTGGAAGGTCATCTCAGGCATGGACGAGTCCTCCGTTCCAGACCCGGTCGATGTCGTAGGCGTCGGGCCGCCGGTCGCGCAGGTGGAACATCCCGCCGCGCATCGCCTCGAAGGCGCCGCGCACGTCGATGTCGGCGACGGCCATGCCTGCTCCGAGCAGCGTCGTCGCGAGCACGTTGCCGCCGGGATCGACGACCTTCGCGTTCCCGACGTAGCGGAGCGAGCCGAAGGTCCCCGACTGGTTCGAGGCGAGCCAGAACACCTGATTGTCGAGGGCGCGGGCGATGTCGAACTGATTGAACCGGTACGTCCAGCGGTCCTCCTGCAGGTTCTCGGCCGTCGCCGTCCGAGCGGCCGGCCACGCCGAGAGCGAGGCGATGATCTCGGCGCCGTCCAGCGCCATCGACCGCGCCGCCTCGGGGAACGCCTTGTCGTAGCAGATCTGCAGGCCCACCCGGCCGACCGGCGTCTCGAAGGTGCCGTAGCCCGGGCCCGGCGAGTACGAGAGGTGCTCGCCCAGCGGCTGGTGCACCTTCCGGTAGCTGCCGTAGACCTGCCCGCCGTCCAGGAGCGCGGCCGCGTTGTAGCGGGTCTCGCCGTCGTCGTCGAGCTCGCAGAAGCCGATCGCCACCACCAGGTCGCCGACGATCTCCTGCACCCGCCGCAGCTCCGGCCCGTCCAGGCGCACCGCCGGCGGGAGGGAGCGGCGGGTGGTGGCGACCGTGTCGCCGTGGTTGCCGAGCGAGGAGAGGTAGCCGCCGATCGCGGCCTCGGGGAGCACCAGGAAGCGCACTCCCCTCTCGCGGGCCTCCTCGGCCAGGGAGGCGATGAGCGCGTAGTTCTGATCCAGGTCGCGGGTGAAGTTCGCCGCGACCGATCCGACGAGGGTCATCGCGATCGCCTACAGGTTGTAGGTGGAGTTGATGATCGCGCCCTTGCGGGCGTAGTGGATGAGCGCGTCCTGCACGTCGAGCGGGTGGCAGGGGATGCAGCCCTCGATCAGGTCCTCCTCGCGGAGGCCGTGGAGCGCCATGCCGAACCGGCAGACGAAGACGCGGTTCCCCTCCTGGATGAAGGTCTCGATGGCGTTGTTGAGGTTCTGCTCGCCGGGGAATCCGGAGTCGCCGACCGTCGGGAAGCCGCGGGTGGCCATCGCGTTGATGGTGCCGGGCCCGTAGAAGTAGAGCGCGGACTCGTAGCCCTTCCGCGCCGCGCGGGTGGCCTGGAGCACTGCGACGAAGCTGACCGAGGACTCGTGGGCGATGCCGTGCACGAGGGTCAGGTACGACTCCCCGGGCTCGGCCTGGTAGTCGGGGAAGACCTTGGTGGAGCCGTAGAGGTTGCTGCCGTTCGGGAGCGCCGGGTGGGCGATCTCGGAGCGCGACATCTCGATGTTGGCGCTGACCTGGTCTTCGATCTCCTGGGAGACGGACATGGTTCCTCCTGGTGTCGGTCCGCCGAAGCGGCGTGCGAGTGCATGGCTCCGGCGGGATGCGCTGAGACGACGCGGGACGACGTCCGCCGGGGTGGAGCAGTGGTGCGGAGTGGAACGCGTCCAGTCAACGGCCGGGATGTTTCGGAGTGGTTTCCACCGGAAGAAGCTCCCGTGACGGCGGATCCGTAACGAGACCGCGTTCCTCCCGTCACGAGGGCGAAACACGAGGCGCCTTGACTGGGGGGTGAGACGACCGCACCGACATCCCGGCCGCCGCTGTGCGCGGCCCGTCCGGCCCGCTCCGCGGTGCCACGAAGGAGTCCTCGTGACCGATCTCCGCAGTCCCTCCCCCGCGTCCTCGCCGCCGGCAACCGGTGCGGCGCACCCGGCCGCCGGCCCGCACCCGGTCGGCGGGGCGCACTCCCCGGGCGGGGCGCACTCGACCGGGATCCGCCGCACCGGCCCCTCCGCCCTCCGCACTCGCGTCGACATCGCCCTGCAGGGCATCCGCGTCGAGGCACCGGTGCACCGCGAGGCCGGCGCCGGCCCGAGCGACGACGGGCACGTGATGCTCGGCGGCCTGGGCGCCGCGATCCCGGTGAACCCCGACAGCCCCTACGTGGTGAGCGGGAACCGCCTCCTGCTCGAGGGCGCCGACATCGGCCTGGACGTGACTCCCGTCCGCCGCCCGCGCTTCTACGATCTCGACACCGCCGACGGCGTCTCCTACGAGAAGATCGCCCGGCTGCACGGCCGTGACATCCTCGCGACCACCGTCGTCCAGACCTGCATGCGCTATGACGAGGCGGAGCGCTGCCGCTTCTGCGCGATCGAGGCCTCGCTCGAAGCCGGTGCGACCATCGCGGTCAAGACCCCGGCCCAGCTCGCCGAGGTCGCGGAGGCGGCGGTCCGCCTCGACGGCGTGCGCCAGATGGTGATGACCACCGGCACCTCCAAGGGCCGCGACCGCGGAGCGGCCCACCTCGCGCGCTGCGTCCGCGCGGTGCTCGCGGCGGTCCCCGGGCTGCCGATCCAGGTGCAGTGCGAGCCGCCCTCCGACGTCTCGGCGCTGCAGGCGCTGAAGGACGCGGGCGCCGTCTCGATCGGCATCCACGTGGAGTCGATGGACGACGCGGTGCGGCAGCGCTGGACCCCGGGCAAGGCGCGGGTCAGCCTGGACGAGTACCGCTGGGCGTGGCGCGAGGCAGTGCGGATCTTCGGCCGCAACCAGGTCTCGACCTACCTCCTGGTGGGCCTCGGCGAGGACCCGGACGAGCTGGTCACGAGCGCCCGCGAGCTGATCGGGATGGGGGTCTACCCCTTCGTGGTGCCCTTCCGTCCGCTGCGCGGGACCCTGGCGACCGAGGTCGACCACGTGCTCCCGCCGGCCGGGTCACTGCTGGAGCGGGTCAGCGCCGAGGTCGCCGCGCTCCTGATCGAGGCCGGGATGCTGAGCAGCGGGCAGAGTGCGGGCTGCGCGGCGTGCGGGGCCTGCGGCGTCCTGAAGACGGCCGGCGCCTGATGGTGGAGCTCTCGATCCTCGAGGGTGTTCGGGTCGCGCCTGCGTTCACGGTGGTGCGGGCGGAGGAGCGCGAGCTCGCCGCGCACCGGGCCCTGCGGCGCGAGGTCTTCGTCGCCGAGCAGGGGCTGTTCGCGGGCGACGACCACGACGACGCCGACGACGATCCGCGCTCGGTGGTGCTCGTCGCGGTGGCTCCGGACGGCGCGGTGCTCGGCGGGGTCCGGATCGCGCCTGTCGGCGGCGGACGCGATCTGGGCTGGTGGACCGGCAGCCGCCTGGTGGTGGCGCGCGAGGCGCGGGGCGGCTCCGGGATCGGTGCCGCCCTCGTGCGCGCGGCCTGCGCGGAGGCGGAGGCGCGCGGGGTGCTCCGCTTCGAGGCCTCGGTGCAGTTGCGCAACGAGGTGCTGTTCCGGCGGCTCGGCTGGCGGAGGATCGGCACGAGCACCGTCGCCGGAGTCGAGCACGCCCGGATGCGCTGGCCGGTCGACCGGCTCGACCGGGCGGCCACCGCGGCCAAGGCGGCCCTCGGCGCCCTTCTGGCTCCGCTGGCGGCCGAGGGGGGCCTCGGTGGGGCCGGCTTCGTCGGCGACGACGGAGCACCGGTCCCGGGCAGCGACCTGATCGCCGTCTGCGACGCGATCGTCCCGTCCATGGTGGAGCGCCACCCGGAGTGGGCGGGGTGGTGCTCGGTGCTGGTCAACGTCAACGACCTCACCGCGATGGGCGCGACCGGCATCGGGCTGATGGACGCGATCGGCGCTCGCGACGCGGCCGCCGCCGCGCGCATCGTGAGCGGTCTGCGGGCCGCCTCCGCCGCCTGGGGCGTCCCCGTGCTCGGCGGGCACACCCAGCTCGGAGTGCCGGCGGCCCTGAGCGTCACCGGTCTCGGCCGTACCGCGGCGCCGGTGCCGGGCGCCGCCGCTCCGGGCGACGAGCTCTCGCTGACGGCCGACCTCGGCGGCGGCTGGCGGCCCGGCTTCGCGGGCGCCCAGTGGGACTCGACGTCGTCCCGGCGCGCGGAGGAGCTCCGGGCGATGGCCGCCTCCGTCGGACTCGCGCGGCCGAGGGCGGCGAAGGACGTGAGCATGGCCGGGCTGGTGGGGACGGTCGGCATGCTCGCCGAGGCCAGCGGAGGAGGAGCGGTGATCGACCTCGCGGCGGTCCCCGTCCCCGAGGCGGCCGGCACCGCCGACTGGCTCGGCTGCTTCCCCGGCTTCGCGATGATCACCGCCGACCGGCGGGGGGAGTCGCGGATGGGCACACCCTGGACCGCGACGGCCGCGGTGGGGAGCGTCGTCACGGAGCCGGGCGTGCGGCTGCGCTGGCCGGACGGCGAGGAGACGACGGCGATCGCCGGTGCGGTGACGGGGCTCGGCGCAGCGGGCTGACGGGCCGGGCCGGAGGCGAATCGTCCTCGGCGCGGCCGTGAGACGCAACCCCGCGCAGATCCTCGCCGAGCGGCGGAGACTGGCGGCGGCCCGTTGCTCGACGGGCGCTCATCGACGGAAGGAACGACCCCATGGTGGATCTCGGAGGACTCGCGGACAAGGCGAAGAACGCCGTGAACAGCGACAAGGGCGAGGAGCTGACCGACAAGGGACTCGACAAGGCGGGCGACGCCGCCGACTCCGCGACCGGCGGGAAGTTCGCCGGCCAGGTCGACAAGGCCCAGGAGGCCGGCGACCAGCACGTCGGCAACGACTGACCGCCGGGCGGCCCTTCCGCGCTGTCGCGGAGGGCCGCCCGTCCATCAGTCCCGGTCGCCGAGCCCGCGCAGCAGCGCCCGCACCACGGCGACGGAGCGATCGGCCGCGTCGTCGACATGCGCCTCGAACTCGCCGGGGGCGCAGAGGTCCGAGATCCCGCGGACCGAGACGAACGGCAGCCCGTGCACGTGCGCCGTCTGCGCGAGGGCGACGGATTCCATGTCGGTGGCGAGCGCGCCGGGGAAGTCGTTCCGCACGCGGTCCACGTGGGCGCTCGAGACGAAGACGTCGCTCGAGACGATCAGGCCGCGGCGCACCGGCGGCCCCTCCAGCAGCTCGAGCTCCGCGGCGAGCGCCGCGTCGTCCCCGGAGTAGCGGGCGGGCATCCCCGGGACCTGCCCGAGCGCGTAGCCGAACGCCCGCGCATCGGCGTCGGTCTGCACGTACTCGGCGCCGATCACGACCTCGCCCACGCGGACGTCGGCGCCCAGGCCGCCGGCGGTCCCCGCGCTCACCACGAGCGGCCGGGAGCCGCCCTCCCGCAGGATCGCTGCGGTGAGACCGCCGGCCGCGTTGACGAGGCCGATGCCGGTGCGGACGAGCAGCACCGCGCGGGAGTCGAGCTCGAGCTCCCACTGCAGCGCGTTGCCGACGGCGCGCGGCTCGGAGGCGCTGGACGCGGCGGCGAGGAACGGCGCGGCCTCCTCGTCCATCGCGACCAGGACGATCGCCGTGCTCACGCGGTGACCGTCTCCCACTCCGAGCGGTGCGCGAGGAACATGCGCGCCGCCTCCTGCGCCCCCTCGAGGGAGTGGTTGGCGCCCCAGCCGCACTGGGTCTCGTTGGCGGCCGGGACCTCGTCGGCCTCGGTGATGTCCTGGAGCGTCGCCTCGACCAGGCCGAGCACCTCGGAGAGCTCGGGCTCGCCCGAGAGGAGCAGGTAGAAGCCGGTCTGGCAGCCCATCGGCGAGAAGTCGATCACGCGGTCGGAGTGGTTGCGGGACTTCTCGGCGAACAGGTGCTCGAGCGAGTGCACGGTGGGCATCTCGAGGTGCCCGCGGTTGGGCTGGGTGAAGCGCACGTCGTACTTGACGAGGTGGTCGCCTCCGGGCAGCGTCTTCGCGTCGGCGAGGCGCACGTACGGCGCTGCGACGGTGCGGTGGTCGAGGTTGAACGACTCGACGTTCATGCGCGGCTGATCCACGGTGGTCTCCTTCGCTGGGGGTCCCTCCATTGTCCTCCGCTCCGCGGAGCGGAGGCGGACCCCGGCGGATCCGGCTGCTTCTTCTCCGGGGCTGCGCCCGGATGCGAAGAGCTCCTCGCCGGCCACGACGAGGTACGCCGTGTCGAGCGCGATGATCACCAGGACCGCCCTGAACAGGCGCGCGGAGACCGTGCGGTCGTCCAGCGGGACCCCGCCGCCCAGACCCGCACGGAGGCGTGGAGCACCCCGGACAGCACCAGCGCGACGAGCGCCGTCACGCCGAGCACACTGTCCGGAACGACCACCGCCACCACCTCCTCCGTCGACGGGTCGAGCATGCCGTCGCGCCCGACGCGGCGGGGACCCGGGCCCCTGAGCGGTGGAGAACGGGCCGCTCCGATCCCTGGGGAGGAGCCTCGGCCGCTCCTCAGAACAGGTCCGAGAAGCCCATCGCGACGAGGTTCGCGTGCGAGGTCCGCAGGCAGTCGAGCGCGCTCCGCCCGTAGCGCTCGTCCTGCTCGACGAGGAGATGGTCGACGCCGAGCGCGAGGCTCGTCCCGAGGATCCCCGGGAAGTCGAGGTTTCCCTCCCCCACCTCGGCGAACTGCACGTTCGAGGTGAAGGCGTGCACGGACCACCCGCCGGACATGTCGGCGGGCGGCCCGACCCGGTAGTCCTTCAGGTGCACCAGGGCGACGCGCTCCCCGTACCGGCGCAGCGTCGTCACGGGATCGAGCCCGCCCCGCTGCACCCAGTGCACGTCGAGCTCGAGCCCCAGCAGCGGAGCCCGGTCGGCGACGACGTCGAGCAGGAGGCGGCCGCCGTGCCGCGCGAACTCGTGGTGGTGGTTGTGGAGCAGCAGCCGCAGCCCGTCGTCGCGGAGCCTCGCCGCGGCGGCCTGGCAGCGGTCGGCGAAGCCGAGCAGAGCGGCCGGCGAGGCCGCCGCGGAGGCGGGCAGCATGCCGATCCGGACCGTGCGCGTGCCGAGCGCGCGGGCGTCGGAGACGATCCCGGCGAGCCCGCCCTCGAGCGCGGCGCCCGGGGAGTCCCCCGGTGCCAGGCCCGCCGAGATCGCCGCGATCTCGACGCCGAGCTCGTCCCGCGCCCGCTGCAGCTCGGCCACGGTGGCCGCCGTCAGCGGGATCTGCGAGATCTCCACCGACCGGTAGCCGATCGCTCGGACCTCCCGGAGCGTCGCGAAGGCGCCCGCCGAGGCGAACGCGTCCTTCAGCATCATCGCCTGCACGCCGATCCTGGTCACGGCAGTCCTCCCGGTCGCGGTGGGGGCCGGCGTCTCCGCGGCCCGGAACGCCCCCGACGGTAGAGGCGCGCCTCCGATCTTGTCAATCGGTTGCCAATACGCGTATGGTCGTGGCACGGCGGCGCTCCTGCCCGCCGGTTCCCGACGACGAGAACGAGGCACGCACCGTGACCACCGCACCCGCGAACCCCGCACCCTGGACCCTCTCCGGCTTCGGCGACGAGATCGACCCCGACCCGGTCGTCCAGGTCGCCGTCCTCCGAGCGCTCGGCGCGCACAGCATCGAGGTGCGCAGCGCCTGGGGCCGGAACGTCGTCGACCTCGACGACGAGCGCCTCGCCCGCCTGGCCGCCGTGCTCGAGCGCGGCGGCCAGTCCGTCTCGGCCGTCGCCTCGCCCATCGGCAAGGTCGACGTCGCCCTCGACCCCGAGCTCGAGGTGGCGCGCCTCGACCGCGTCATCCGCGCCGCGCACGCCCTCGGCACACCGAGCATCCGCGTCTTCTCGTTCTACCGGGGCGAGGGAGTGCCGGTCGAGAGCATCCGCGACGACGTCCTGCTGCGCATGCGCATGCTCGCCGATCGCGCCGAGCGCGAGGGCGTGATGCTGCTGCACGAGAACGAGAAGGACATCTACGGCGACGTCCCCGAGCGGATCCTCGACCTGGTCGAGTCCGTCGGCTCGCCCGCCCTGCGCCTCGCCTGGGACAACGCGAACTTCGTGCAGTGCGGGGTGCGGCCCTTCGACGACGGCTGGACGGCGCTGCGGCCCTACGTCGACTACCTGCAGGTGAAGGACGCGGTGGCCGCGACCGGCACCGTGGTGCCCGCCGGCGAGGGCGACGGCCAGCTGCGCGAGACGCTCACCGCCCTGCGCGACGACGGCTGGACGGGCGTCGCCTCGCTGGAGCCGCACCTCGCGATCACGGACGCCCTCGGCGGATTCTCCGGCCCCGAGTCGTTCGGAGTGGCCGCTCGGGCCTTCCGGGGGCTCGCCTCCTCGCTCGGGATCGACCTGCGATGACCGTCCGCGCGGCGGTGATCGGCTGCGGCGACATCTCCTCCGTCCACCTCGCGGCGATCGGCACCGCACCCGGCGCGGAGCTGGTGGCGGTCTGCGACACCGACCCGGGCCGGCTCGCCGCGGCCGCCGAGAGGCACGCGGTGCCGGGCTTCCCCGAGGCGGTCCGGATGCTCGACTCCGTCCGCCCCGACGTCGTGCACGTCTGCACTCCGCACAGCACGCACGCCGCGCTGGCGGTCGCGGCCCTGGACCGCGGCGTCGCGGTGCTCCTCGAGAAGCCGCTCGCCTCCTCCGTCGCCGAGGGCGAGCAGGTGATCGCCGCGGCCGAGCGGGGCGGGGCGCGCATCGGCGTCTGCTTCCAGAACCGCTACAACCCGCCCGTGCAGCGCCTCCGCGAGCTGCTGGCGTCCGGCTCCCTGGGTGCCGTGACGGGTGCGGCCGCGACCGTGCTCTGGCACCGCGCTCCCGGCTACTACCTCGACCGCCCCTGGCGCGGGATGCGGGCCGAGGGCGGCGGCGGGATGCTGATGAACCAGGCGATCCACACCGTCGACCTCCTGCAGTGGCTCCTCGGCGAGGTGGTCGCGGTGAGCGGCTCCGCCTCCACGCGCCTGCTGCCGATCGAGGTCGAGGACACCGCCGACCTGGTGCTCACCCACGCCTCCGGCGCGCGCAGCGTCCTCTACGCGACCGTGGCGAACGCGTGGGACGAGCCGGTCGAGCTCCGCCTGCGCACCGAGCGCGCCACCGTCTCGTTGCGCGGTGCCCTCACCGTGCGGCGCGACGACGGATCCGTCGAGGTCGTCCCGGACACGGAGCGCCGATCCGGCGGGCGCTCGTACTGGGGCGCCTCGCACGAGCTGCTCGTGCACGACTTCTACGCCCGCCTCGGCGAGGACGAGCCCTTCTGGATCTCGCCCCGCGAGGCGGCGAGGTCGCTCGCGATCGTCCAGGCCGCCTACGCCCCGAGCGCGCCCGCGCGGATCCCCCACTCCACCCCGAACGAAGGACTCCTCCCATGACCACCGTCCGCCTCGGCATCATCGGATTCGGCGCCCAGGGCTCCTCCTACGCCCGCTTCCTCGCCGACGGCAGGGTGCGCGACCTCGTCGTCACCGCCGTCGCCGACGTCGACCCCGCCCGGGAGGCGGCGGCCGCCGCGCTCGCGCCCGGAGCGTCCTTCCACGCCGACCACCGCTCCCTCCTCGCGAGCGGGGAGGTCGACGCCGTCGTCGTCTGCACTCCGCACTACCTCCACCCCGGGATCGGCATCGACGCACTCGAGCACGGGCTGCACGTGCTGGTCGACAAGCCGGCGGGCGTCTACGCCGCGCAGGTGGCGGAGCTGAACGAGGCCGCCGCCGCCCGTCCCGGTCAGCGCTTCGCGATCATGTTCAACCAGCGGGCGAACCCGCTCTACCGCCGGCTCAAGGAGGTCGTCGACGAGGGCGGGATCGGGCGGATCCTGCGCTCGAACTGGATCATCACGACCTGGTGGCGGCCGCAGGCCTACTTCGACCAGAGCGCGTGGCGTGCGACGTGGGGAGGCGAGGGCGGAGGCGTCCTGGTCAACCAGGCGCCCCACCAGCTCGACCTGTGGCAGTGGCTGTGCGGAGTGCCGGAGTCGGTGGTCGCGAAGGCCGGCTACGGGCGGTGCCGCGACATCGCGGTGGAGGACGAGGTGACGGTGCTCGCCGACTTCGGCGGGGGCACGACCGGAGTGCTGGTCACCACGACGCACGACCCGATCGGCACGGACCGCCTCGAGATCGTCGGCGAGCGCGGTCGGATCGTCGTCGACGACTCCCGGGTCGCGACGATCACCCGGCTGAACGCCCCCGAGCGCGAGGTCAGCGCCGCCCTCAGCGCCGAGGACGTGGGCCTCCTGCTCAGCGGTCGCTACGACACCGCGGGCCTCTCCACGACGGAGCGGATCGAGTCGGCGTCGGTCTGGGGCGAGCAGCACACGGCCGTCCTGCAGGACTTCGCGGACAGCATCCTGCACGGCACGCCGCTGCTCGCACCCGGGGCGGAGGGGATCCTCGGGGTCCGGCTCGCCAACGCCATCCACTACTCGAGCTGGACGGGACGCGAGGTACCGCTCGACCTCGACGAGGGCGTGTTCCTGGCGGCGCTCAACGAGCGCATCCGCGAGGAGGGGGCGTTCCCGGAGCGGAGCTGACGGGGCGGAGCCGCGCGGACCCGCGCTGGACGGGGCCGGAGCGGTGAGCGGCCGGCCGGTGACGGCGGCCTCCCGGAGCGCGGGCTCCCCGATCCGGCGCGACCCGGACGCGAGCGACGGGCCGGGCGGGCTTCTCGGCCCTGTGGCAGCATGGGCGGCGGACGGCGCCCCGTCCGCCGCCGTGCCCCTCGAGAGAAGACCGCGATCGTGCCCAGCGAAGACGCGCCCACCGGCACCTCCGCCGCGAGACGCCGCGGCCGCTCCGCGACGACGATCTACGACGTCGCCCGACTCGCCGGCGTCGCCCCCTCCACCGTCTCCCGCGGGCTGAGCACGCCCGGACGGCTGAACGCCGCGACCGAGCAGCGGATCCGCGCCGCCGCGAAGGAGCTGGGCTACCGGCTCAACCCGATGGCGCGCGCGCTGCCGACGGGCCGCACCTCGACCCTCGGGCTGCTGGTGGCCGACATCACCAACCCGGCCTTCTTCCCCGCCGTGCGCGGAGCGGAGCGGGCGGCGTCGCTCCGCGGCTTCACGATGATCCTCGCCGAGTCGCAGGAGTCCGGGGAGCGCGAGGCCGAGGCGGCCGACCGCATCGCCGCCTCCACCGACGGGCTCGTCCTCGTCAGCACCCGCCTCAGCGACGAGGAGATCATCGCGCTGGCCGGGCGCATCCCGGTCGTCGTCCTCAACCGCGTGGTCCCCGGCGTCGCGGGGATCGTGCCCGATCTCGCCCCCGGGATCGACGCCGCGCTCGACCACCTCGCGGCCCTCGGCCACCGCTCCCTCGCCTTCATCGCCGGTCCGCCCGACTCGTGGATGAGTGCCGCGCGATGGGAGCTCCTCCTCGACCGCGCTCCGCAGCGGGGCATGACGGTCGTCGAGATCGGGCCGGGCGTCTCGACCCTCGAGGGCGGGAGGAGCGCGCTCGCGAGGGTGACCGCCTCCGGCGTCGGCGCGGTGATCGCCTACAACGACCTGGTCGCCATCGGGCTGATGCGCGCGGCTCAGGAGTCGGGCGTCGCGATCCCGGAGCAGCTCAGCATCATCGGCTTCGACGACATCTTCGGGAGCGACTTCACCTCGCCGCCGCTGTCGACCATCAGCGCACCGCTGGGCCGGATGGGCGAGCGGGCGGTCCGCCGGGTGCTCGGCGACGAGGAGCCTCCGGAGCGGGCCGACGATCTGCCGACGGAGTTCGTCCCGCGCGCCTCGACGGGGCTCCGCCGCGACTCCTGACCCCGGTCCGCGCCCGGCGCGCCATCCGGTGCGACACCTCTGGCAATCGGTTGACACTCCTCGGCACCCATACTTGGATGGCCCCGTGCCGACGAAGCTGCTGAACGATCCCGACCGACTCCTGCCGATCGACCCGACGACCCGGGCGATCGCCCGCGATCTCCACGCGAGCGTCGCCGACCTGCCGATCCTCTCCCCGCACGGGCACGTGGATCCGCGCCTCCTGCTCGAGGACCGCCCGTTCGCCGACGCGGCCGAGCTCTTCCTCCGGCACGACCACTACGTCACCCGTCTGCTCCACTCCGCCGGGATCGACCTCGGCGATCTCGGCATCCCGGGAGGCGAGCGCCTCGCCGGCCCGGAGGAGGTGTGGCGCACGTTCTGCGCGCACTGGCGGATCTTCGCGGGAACCGCCTCGGGCTACTGGCTCCAGTCGATCCTCGCCGAGCAGTTCGGCATCACCGAGCAGCCCGACGCCTCCACCGCCGACGCCCTCTTCGCGGCGATCGGGGCCCGGCTGGCGTCCGACGCCTTCCGCCCGCGGGCGCTCTTCGAGCGGTTCGGGATCGAGGTGCTGGCGACGACCGACGATCCACTGGACGACCTGGCCGTCCATCGGGCTCTGGCGGAGGATCCGGCGTTCCCGGGCCGCGTGCTGCCGACCTTCCGCCCCGACGCCTACCTCGATCCCTCCGCCCCCGGCTGGCCCGAGCGCGTCGCCGCCCTGGCCGCCGCCACCGGAACGAAGGAGTCCAGCTTCCCCGGATTCCTCGAGGCCCTCCGCGCCCGTCGCCGGCACTTCCTCGACCACGGCGCCGTCTCCGCCGACCACGGAGTGCTGGAGCCGCTGACCGTCGACCTCGATCCCGCCGAGGCGCAGTCCCTCTTCGCCCGCGCCCGCGCCGGCACGATCGACGCCGAGGGCAGCCGCGTCCTCGCCGGCCACCTGCTGCTGCAGTCCGCCCGCATGAGCGTCGACGACGGCCTGGTGATGACCGTCCACGCCGGCGTGCTGCGCAACCACGATCGGCCGACCTTCGAGCGCTTCGGCCCCGACACCGGCCACGACATCCCCGTCGCGACCCGGTTCGCCGAGCCCCTCCGCCCGCTGCTGCAGGAGCTCGGCAACGCGCCGGGCTTCCACCTCGTCCTCTTCGGGATCGACGAGAGCACCCACTCGCGCGAGCTCGCTCCCCTCGCCGGCTACTACCCGTCGGTGTTCCTCGGAGCGCCGTGGTGGTTCCTCGACGCGCCCGACGCGGTGCTGCGCTTCCGCGCCGCCGTGACGGAGACCGCCGGCTTCTCGCGGAGCTCCGGCTTCATCGACGACACCCGCGCGTTCCTCTCCATCCCGGCCCGTCACGACATGGCGCGGAGGCTGGACGCCGCGTTCCTCGCGCGCCTGGTCGCCGAGGGGCGCATCGACTTCGAGACGGCGAGCGCCGTCATCCTGGACCTCGTCGACGCCCAGCCGCGGAAGGTCTTCAAGCTGTGAGCGGGCACGGCGGAGGAGGCGGTTTCGATCGCGCGTCCGCGGGCCTGCCGGCGGCTCCCGTCCGCATCGTCCACCTCGGCCTCGGCGCCTTCCACCGAGCGCATCAGGCCTGGTACACGCACGCCGTCGACGACGACCACGAGTGGGGCATCGCCGCATTCACCGGCCGGAGCCCCCGCGCGGCCGAGGAGCTCGCCGCGCAGGACGGCCTGTTCACGCTGATCGAGCGCGGACCGGAGGGCGACTCGGCGACGGTCGTGGGCAGCATCGTCGAGGCGGTCGACGGCGCGGACGTCGCGCGTCTCGTCGAGCTCGTCGCGGCTCCAGGGACGGCGATCGTCACGCTGACGATCACGGAGGCCGGGTACCGTCTCGCCGCGGACGGCGGCCCCGACCTGGACGACCCCGCCGTCCGGAGCGACCTCGCCGCCCTCCGATCGGGAGGAGCGCCGACGACCGCGCTCGGCCGCCTCCTCCTCGGCCTCACCGCCCGGCGCGACGCCGGCTCCGGCCCGCTCGCCGTCGTCCCCTGCGACAACCTCTCCGGCAACGGCCCTCTCGTGCGCCGTGGACTGCTCCTGCTCGCCGAGCGGCTCGACCCGTCGCTCGCCGACTGGATCGACCGCACCGTCTCGTTCGTGTCGACCTCCGTCGACCGGATCACCCCGGCCACCACGGCGGCGGACCGGGAGGCGGCGGCCGAGCTCACCGGCATCAGCGACGCCGCGTCCGTCGTGACCGAGCCGTTCCGCGACTGGGTCCTCTGCGGCGGGTTCCCCGCCGGCCGACCCGCCTGGGAGCGCGTCGGAGCCCGCTTCGTGGACGACATCGAGCCCTTCGAGCGGCGCAAGCTGCGACTCCTCAACGGCGCGCACACGCTCCTCGCCGCCACCGGCCGCCGGCGGGGCCTCGCCACCGTCGCGGAGGCGATCGCCGACCCCGCCTGCCGGAGCGCCGTCGAGGCGTTCTGGGCGGAGGCGGCGGCCGGCCTCCCCGCCGGTCTCGACGCGGACGCCTACTGCGCCGCCCTCCTCGAGCGCTTCGGCAACCCCCGGATCGAGCACCGGCTCGAGCAGATCGGCGCCGACGCGACCGCCAAGCTCCGCATCCGGATCGTGCCCGTGCTCCTCGCCGAGCGCGCGGGCGGACACGGCGGAGCCGCCTCCCTCCGTGCCGTCGCCGACTGGATCGCACTGCTGCTCCAGGGCGACCACCTGCCCGACGCGCAGCGCCCCGCCCTCGACCGCGCCCTCGGCTCCGCCCGGCCCGTCGAGGCGCTGCTGCGGCTCGTCGACCCGCGCCTCGCCGACGACCCGGCCCTCGTCGCCGCGGTCGCCGCTCAGGCGGCCTAGACCTCCACCCCGCCTCTCCGCGCGGCGCCTTCCGGCGCCGTCGGCAACCGATTGCCACCCTCGCACCGTCTCGATGCGGCGCGGATCCCCGACGGGTCCGCGCCCGGGTAAAGGAGCCCGCATGACCCCCCGCACCACCGCGCCCGGAGCGCCCGCCGCTGAGAAGCTCTCGAAGCTGAGCATCGTGGGCTACGGCGCCGGCGACACGGCGAACAACCTCGCCTTCACCACCGCCACGATGTTCCTGCTCGTCTACTACACCGACGTCGCCGGGATCTCCGCGGCCGCGGCGGGCACGCTGCTGCTCGTCGTGCGGATCTTCGACGCGTTCGCCGACGTCTTCGCCGGCCGGGTCGTGGACCGCACCTACAGCAGGCGCTTCGGCAAGTTCCGGCCCTTCCTGATGTTCGGGTCGGTCCCGCTCCTGCTGCTCTCGGCCGCGACCTTCTCCGTCCCGCAGATCGGCGAGAGCGGAACCCTGCTCTACGCCTACCTGAGCTATGCCGCGCTCGGCCTCGCCTACAGCCTCGTCAACATCCCCTACGGCTCACTCGCCGGAGCGATGACGCAGGTCGGCACCGAGCGCGCGAAGCTCGCCAGCGCCCGCGCCATCGGCGGCGCGATCGTGGGGGCCGGGCTCGGCACCTTCATGGCCCCGCTGGTCGTCCCCGGCGCCGATCTGCAGTCGCTCTTCTCGATCGTCACGCTGAGCTTCGTCGTCGTCGGCTCCGCGCTCTACCTCTTCACGATCCTGACCGCGAAGGAGCGCGTCCAGCGCGACGTCGCGCACGTCACGTTCCGTCAGAGCATGACGACCCTCCGCTCCAACCGGCCGCTGCTCTTCCTCTGCCTCAGCTCGTTCCTGTTCCTCACCGGGACGCTCGCGCTCCAGACCGTGCAGCTCTACTACCTGCGCGACGTGCTCGGATCGGTCCAGCTCTACGCCGCGATGTCGCTGATCCAGCTCGCCCTGACCTTCGGCCTGGCCGCCCTCGTCCCGACGATCGTGCGGCGGTTCGGCAAGCGCAACGCCTACATGGCCGGAGTCGGGGTCCTGATCAGCGGCGGAACGGTCGTCTTCCTCGCCCCGGGCGACGCGGTGGCGGTCGGCTTCGGCGGACTGGTCCTCGCCTACGTCGGCATCCAGCTCGTCAACATGCTCGTCTGGGCCATCGAGGCCGACACCGTCGAGTACGGGGAGTGGAAGACCGGCATCCGCTCCGAGGGCACGATCTACGCCCTGTTCTCCTTCACCCGCAAGACCGGCCAGGCGGTCGGAGGCGCCCTCGCCGCGTACGCGCTGGCCTGGGGCGGCTACGTGGCCGGGGCCGCGGAGCAGAGCGAGCACGCCGAGTGGGGCATCCGCGCCGCCGCCGGCCTCATCCCGGCCGTCGCGGCCCTGCTCGCGGTGCTGATCATGGCGTTCTACCCGCTGACCGACCGCCGGCACGCGCAGATCGTCGCCGAGATCGCCGAGCGCCGCGAGAGCACGGGTCAGGCCGCGCCCGTGGCGCCCGGCCTCTCGACCGCCGCGTTCTCGATGGACCGCGCTCCCGGCCGGAACCCCTGACCCGATCCCCCACCACGAAAGGCACCCCATGAAGATCGACAAGGTCGAGGTCGTCGTCACCAGTCCCGACCGCAACTTCGTCACCCTCAAGCTCACGACCGACGACGGGCTGACCGGCCTCGGCGACGCGACCCTCAACGGCCGCGAGCTCGCCGTGGTCTCCTATCTCGCCGACCACGTCGTGCCGCTGCTCCTCGGTCGCGACGCCTCGCGCATCGAGGACACCTGGCAGTTCCTCTACCGGTCGTCCTACTGGCGCCGCGGGCCGGTCACGATGGCGGCGATCGCGGCGGTCGACACCGCCCTCTGGGACATCAAGGGCAAGGCCGCCGGCATGCCGCTCTACCAGCTGCTCGGAGGCGCGTCCCGTACCGGCCTGCTCGCCTACGGCCACGCGTCCGGGCGGACGGACGCGGAGCTGTTCGACAGCATCCGCGAGCACCAGGAGGAGGGGTACCGCGCGATCCGCGTGCAGACCGCGGTGCCGGGGCTGACCTCGATCTACGGCATCGCCTCCAACGCCGTCCTCGAGGGCAACGCCGGTGTGCGCTACGACCACGAACCGGCGCAGCGCGGCGGCCTGCCGACCGAGGAGGACTGGGACACCCGCGCCTACCTGCGCCACGTCCCCCGCGTCTTCGAGGCCGTCCGCAACGAGTTCGGGCCGGGGCTCCCCCTCCTCCACGACGGCCACCACCGGATGACACCGATCCAGGCCGCGGCCCTCGGCAAGTCCCTCGAGCCGTACGACCTCTTCTGGCTCGAGGACTGCACGCCCGCCGAGAACCAGGAGGCCCTCCGCCTCGTCCGGCAGCACACCACCACGCCCCTGGCGATCGGCGAGGTCTTCAACACCGTCTGGGACTACCAGCTCCTCATCCGCGAGCAGCTGATCGACTACATCCGGAGCGCGGTCACGCACACCGGAGGCGTCTCCCACCTCCGGAGGATCCTCGACCACGCCGCGCAGTACCAGATCAAGTCCGGGATGCACGGACCCACCGACGTCTCCCCGGTGGGCATGGCGGCCGCGATGCACCTGGGCCTGGCGATCCACAACTTCGGGATCCAGGAGTACATGAAGCACGGCGAGCGGACCGACAGCGTCTTCCAGCAGTCGTTCACCTGGAGCGAGGGACGGCTGCACCCGGGCGACGCCCCCGGTCTGGGCGTGGAGCTCGACGTCGACGCCGCCGGGAAGTACCCCTACGTGCGCGCGTACCTGCCCTTCAACCGCCTCGCCGACGGCACCGTCCACGACTGGTGACCTGCCCCCTCCGCCGAGGCGATCCCGGACCGTCGCGGGAGCCACGACCAGAGGGCCCCCTCGACGGTCCGGGGTTCCCCCGCTGAGCAGAGGCCGGTCAGGGCACGAAGCGGTAGCCCATGCCGGCCTCGGTCAGCAGGTGCCGCGGATGCGCGGGGTCGGGCTCGAGCTTCTTGCGCAGCTGCGCGAGGTAGAGGCGCAGGTAGCCGGTGTCGGTGACGTGCGCGGGGCCCCAGATCTCGGCCAGCAGCGAGCGGCGGGTGACCAGCTTGCCCGCGTTGCGGATGAGGATCTCGAGCACCTGCCACTCCGTCGGGGTGAGCCGCACGGAGACGCCGTCCCGCGTCGCGCTCTTGGCCACCAGGTCCACGGTCACCTCGCCGATCACGACCAGCGGCTCGCCGTCGGCCGGCTGCACCCGCCGCGAGAGGGCCCGGATACGCGCGAGCACCTCGTCCATCGAGAACGGCTTGGTGACGTAGTCGTCCGCGCCGGCGTCGAGCGCGCCCACCTTGTCGGCCGCGCCCGTCCGCCCCGACACCACCAGGATCGGCGCGCTCGTCCAGCCGCGCAGTCCGTGGATGACCTCGACCCCGTCGAGCCGGGGCATGCCGAGGTCGATCATGTAGAGGTCCGGATGCTCGTCCACCGCGCGGTTGATCGCCTCGGTGCCGTCGCCGGCCGTCACCACGTCGTATCCGCGGGCGGTGAGGGTGATGCGCAGGGCGCGCAGGATCTGCGGGTCGTCGTCGGCGATCAGGATCTTCATGCGGCTCCTCCGGAGTCCTCGTGCGGGGCGGTGCCCGACCCGCCGTCGTGCGGGGCGGCGGGAGCGACGTGAGCCGCAGGAGCAGCGGCAGCAGTCTCCGGCGCCAGCGGCAGCGTCACCACCATCGTCAGCCCGCCCCCCGGAGTGTCCTCCGTCTCGAGCGTGCCGCCCATCCCCTCCGTGAAACCCTTCGAGAGCGCGAGGCCGAGGCCCAGGCCCGTGAGGTTGTCGTCGTCGCCGAGCCGCTGGAACGGCACGAAGATCTCGGCGCGCCGCTCCTCGGGCACCCCGGGGCCGTGGTCGACGATCCGCAGCTGCGCGCTCCCGCCGAAGGCGCTGGCGGCCACGCGCACCCGGGTGCCGGACGGCGCGTAGCGGACGGCGTTCGCGAGCAGGTTGACCACGACGCGCTGCAGCAGAACCGCGTCGGCGAGCAGCGCCGGGCCCTCCGGATCGAGGTCGAGGTCGACCTCGCCGGGACCGAGACCGAGCTCGTCGAGCGCGGGAAGCACCACGTCGGCAGCGTCGAGCGGAGCGAGCGCCACGGCGAGCGCCCCCGCCTCCAGCCGCGTCACGTCCAGCAGGTCGGTGACCAGCGCGGCGAGCACGGTGAGGCTCTCGTCGGCGGTGGCGAGCAGCTCCTCCCGGTCGCGCTCGCTCCAGACCACCTCGGGCGAGCGCAGACCGCTGACCGCCGCGGTGGCCGCGGCGAGGGGCCGGCGCAGGTCGTGGCTGACGGCCGACAGCAGGGCGCTGCGCACCCGGTCGGTCTCGGCCAGCGGAGCGAGGGAGCTGGCCGTCTCGCTGAGAGCCGCGTTCTCGAGCACCGAGTCCAGCTGGGCGGCGACGACCTGGAGCAGCCGCCGCTCGCTCCCCTCCAGCTCGCGGCCGTGCAGCTCGAGCACCGCGCCCTCGCCCACCGCGATGCGCGCGGGATCGCCCTCCGGCTGCGGCTCGCCGTCCGCCGCGACGAGCTCGCCGCCGCGCAGCAGCCGCACGCCGGTCAGCCCGAACGCCTCGCGCGAGCGCTCGAGGATCGCCTGCAGCGCCCCCTGCCCGCGGATCACGCCACCGGCGATCGTCGCCAGCAGCTCCGACTCCGCCCCCGACCGCTTGGCGGCCCGCGCCCGCCGGGCCGCGCGGTCGACCACGGCGCTGACGAGCGCCGCGTTGAGCACGTAGAGCACCAGGGCCAGCGCGTGCAGAGGCTCGTCGACGGTGATCGTGTAGAGCGGATCGACGAAGAAGAAGTCGAGGGTCAGCCCCGAGAGCACGGCCGCGAAGAGGGCCGGCCAGAGCCCGCCGACCAGCGCGACCACCACCACCAGCAGCTGGTACGAGAGCACGTCGCTCGTGATCGACTCGTCGCTGCGGAGGCTCGAGAGCAGCCAGGTCACCAGCGGGCCGCCCACGAGGGCGAGTGCCAGTCCCAGGAGGCGGCGCCGCAGCGTCAGGGCGCCGTCGAGCCTCGGCAGCACCGCGGTGCGCCCGGCGGCGGAGTGGCTGACGATGTGCACGTCGATGTTGCCGGACTCGCGGATCACCGTCGACGCGGTGCCGGGCGTCAGCGCCGAGGCGAGGCGGCTCCGCCTGCTCACGCCGATCACCAGCTGCGTCGCGTTGACCGAGCGGGCGAACTCGACCAGCGTGCGCGGCACGTCCTCGCCGACCACCTGGTGGTAGCTGCCGCCGAGCTTCTCGACCAGCACCCGCTGCGCCTCGAGCACGTGCGGGCGCGGGGTGCGGAGGCCGTCGGGGGTCACCACGTGCACGGCGAGCAGGTCGCCCCCGGAGGCGCGGGCCGCGATCCGCGCGCCGCGCCGCAGCAGGGTCTCCCCCTCCGGCCCGCCGGTGAGGGTCACGACCACGCGCTCGCGCGCCTCCCAGGTGCTGTCGATGCCGTGCTCGACGCGGTAGTCGCGCAGCGCGCTGTCGACCTCGTCGGCGAGCCAGAGCAGCGCGAGCTCGCGCAGGGCGGTCAGGTTGCCGAGCCGGAAGTAGTTGGACAGCGCCGCGTCGATGCGCTCGGGCGGGTAGACCCGGCCGTCGGCGAGGCGGTCGCGCAGCGCCTGGGGCGCCAGGTCGACGACCTCGATCTGATCGGCGGCGCGGAGGACCGCGTCCGGGATCGTCTCGCGCTGCGGCGCTCCGGTGATCGCGTGCACCACGTCGTTGAGCGACTCGATGTGCTGGATGTTCACGGTCGAGAAGACGGTGATGCCGGCGTCGAGGAGCGTCCTGACGTCCTCCCAGCGCTTCTCGTGCCGGGAGCCGGGGGCGTTGGTGTGCGCGAGCTCGTCGACCAGCGCGACGTCGGGCCGGCGGGCGAGCACCGCGTCGAGGTCCATCTCGTCGAGCAGCACACCGCGGTGCTCGACGGCCCTCCTCGGCACGACCTCCAGCCCCTCGACCATCGCGGCGGTGGCGGAGCGGCCGTGCGTCTCGACCACGGCCACCACGACGTCGCGGCCCTCGGCGGCGAGCCGGCGGCCCTCCTCGAGCATCGTGTAGGTCTTGCCCACTCCGGGCGCGGCTCCGAGGAGCACGCGCAGGCGGCCCTTCGTCATGCTCCCGGCCTCCCCTCGTGCTCGCGGCTCCGGGGCGCCCCGGGCTCGCGGGACCGGCGTCGATCCGCTCGATCGGACGGTCGCGACGAGCCGATCGCGATTCTACGAGCCGGAGGCGCCACCGCAGCGGTCACAGCCGCGCGAGAGCGGCGTTGAGCTCGAGCACGTCCACCGTCGGCTCGCCGAGGTACCCGAGCTCGCGGCCGGCGGTATGCTCCTCGACCAGCGCGCGCACGGCGCTCACGTCGAGCCCGCGGGCGGCGGCGACGCGGGGCGCCTGCAGCTGCGCGTAGGCGGGGCTGATCGCGGCGTCGAGCCCCGAGGCGGAGGCGGTCAACGCATCGGCCGGCACCGCGGCCGGGTCGACGCCCTCGAAGGCCGCGATCGCGGCCCGGCGCTCCTCGACGGACGCGACCAGGCCGGCGTTCTCGGGGCCGAGGTTGCTGCCGGTCGAGGCCGCGGCGTCGTAGCCCGCGGCGGAGGGACGCGACTGGAACCACTCCGGCAGGGGCGCTCCGTCGGCGTCCGTGAACGACTGGCCGATCAGCGACGAGCCGATCACCGCGCCGTCCTGGCGCAGCAGCGAGCCGTTCGCCTGGGCGGGCAGGGCGAGCTGCCCGATCCCGAGCACCGCGAGCGGGTACGCCGCTCCCAGCAGCACGGTGAGCACGATCATCGCGCGCAGCGCGACACCGTAGGGACGGAACATGGTCTCTTCTCTCTGTCTTCAGTGGTCGGGACGGGCGGGTCAGAAGCCGGGGATCGCGGCGACGATCAGGTCGACGAGCTTGATCCCGAGGAACGGAGCGATCACTCCGCCCAGCCCGTAGACCAGGAGGTTGCGGCTGAGGATGCGCGAGGCGGCGACCGGGCGGTACGCCACTCCCCGCAGCGCGAGCGGGATCAGCACGACGATCACCAGCGCGTTGAACACGATCGCCGAGAGGATCGCCGAGGCCGGCGAGTGCAGCTGCATCACGTTCAGCACCGCGAGCCCGGGGAAGACCCCCGCGAACATCGCCGGGATGATCGCGAAGTACTTCGCCACGTCGTTCGCGATCGAGAACGTGGTGAGCGCGCCGCGGGTGATCAGCAGCTGCTTGCCGATCCGCACGATGTCGATGAGCTTGGTGGGGTCGGAGTCGAGGTCGACCATGTTGCCCGCCTCCTTCGCCGCCGAGGTGCCGGTGTTCATCGCCACGCCCACGTCGGCCTGCGCGAGGGCCGGGGCGTCGTTGGTGCCGTCGCCGGTCATCGCGACCAGCGCGCCGCCCTCCTGCTCGCGCCGGATCAGGGCGAGCTTGTCCTCGGGGGTCGCCTCGGCGAGGTAGTCGTCGACTCCCGCCTCCGCCGCGATCGCCTTCGCGGTCAGCGGGTTGTCGCCCGTGATCATCACGGTGCGGATGCCCATCGCGCGCAGCTCCGAGAAGCGCTCGGCGAGCCCGTCCTTCACCACGTCCTTCAGGTGCACGACGCCGAGCAGGCGGGCGCCGTGGGCGTCCTTCACCGCGACGACGAGGGGCGTGCCGCCGCTCTCCGAGACGCCGTCGACGAGCACCGTGAGGCGCGCCGCGACCGCGGACGGCAGCGGCCCCTCCTCCTCCACCCAGGCGCGCACGGCCGAGCCGGCGCCCTTGCGGATGGAGGAGCCGTCGGCGAGGTCGAGCCCGCTCATCCGGGTCTGCGCGGTGAACGGCACCACGGCGGCCTGAGCGGGCTCGGCGGCGGGGCGGCCCGAGTCGCCCGCGAGGTCGACGATCGACTTCCCCTCGGGCGTCGGGTCGCTGAGCGAGGAGGAGGCGGCCGCGTCGACGAGGGCGGCCTGCGCCACTCCGTCGAGCGGGAGGAACGCCACCGCGCGGCGGTTGCCGTAGGTGATCGTCCCCGTCTTGTCGAGCAGGAGCGTCGTGACGTCGCCCGCCGCCTCCACCGCCCGGCCTGACATCGCGAGCACGTTGCGCTGCACGAGCCGGTCCATGCCGGCGATGCCGATGGCCGAGAGGAGGGCGCCGATGGTGGTCGGGATGAGGCAGACGAGCAGGGCGACCAGCACCGGGACGCTCACGGAGGCTCCCGCGAACGAGGCGATCGGGTTCAGGGTCAGCACGACCACGACGAACACGATCGAGAGGCTCGCCAGGAGGATGTCGAGCGCGATCTCGTTCGGTGTCTTCTGCCGCGACGCGCCCTCGACCAGGCCGATCATCCGGTCGACGAAGGTCTCGCCCGGCCGGGAGGTGATGCGCACCACGATCCGGTCCGAGAGCACTCGCGTGCCGCCCGTCACCGCGCTGCGGTCGCCTCCGCTCTCGCGGACGACCGGGGCCGACTCGCCCGTGATCGCCGACTCGTCGATGGAGGCGATGCCCCAGACGATGTCGCCGTCGCCGGGGACGAGGTCGCCCGCCTCCGCCACGACCACGTCGCCCAGCTGCAGCTCGGCCGAGGAGACCTCGACCAGGCGGGCCGACAGGGCGGAGGGGTCCGCGGGGTCGTAGTCGGCCACGCGCCGGGCCGGAGTGCTGGTCCGGGTGGCGCGCAGGCTCTCGGCCTGGGCCTTGCCGCGGCCCTCGGCCACCGACTCCGCGAGGTTCGCGAACACCACGGTGAGCCAGAGCCAGATCGCGATGCCGGCCGTGAAGGTGACGGGCACCGTGGATCCGCCCGACTCCTCCGGCCCGCCGAGGAACGGCTCGGCGATCGCCAGCACCGTGGTCAGCACGGCGCCGACCTCGACGATGAACATCACGGGGTTGCGCCACATCAGGCGCGGATCGAGCTTGCGCAGCGCTCCGGGGAGGGCGGCGGCGAGCTGGCGCGGCCCGAGGGCGGCGCGGGTGGGGCGCGCGGGTTCCGCGGGGGCCTCGGTGAGTGCAGTGGTCATCGGAGTCGCAGTCCTTCCGCCAGGGGGCCCAGCGCGAGTACGGGGAAGTAGGTGAGCGCGGTCACGACGACCGTGACGCCCACGAGGAGGCCGACGAACTGCGGCCGGTGGGTGGGCAGCGTGCCGGCGCTGGAGGGCACCGGCGACTGCGCCGCGAGCGAGCCGGCCAGGGCGAGCACCAGCAGGATCGGGAGGAAGCGGCCGAGGAGCATCGCGACGCCGAGCGCCGTGTTGAGCCAGGGCGTGTTCGCCGTCAGCCCCGCGAACGCCGAGCCGTTGTTGTTGGACGCGGAGGTGAAGGCGTAGAGCACCTCCGAGAGCCCGTGCAGCCCGGGGTTCAGGATCGACGTGCTCTCCACGTCCTCCCGCACCGCCGGGATCGCGAAGCTCAGGGCCGTGCCGGCCAGCACGAGCGTCGGCGTCACGAGGATGTAGAGGCTCGCGAGCTTGATCTCGCGCGGGCCGAGCTTCTTGCCCAGGTACTCGGGCGTCCGGCCGACCAGCAGCCCGCCGACGAACACGGCCAGCACCGCGAGCACGAGCATCCCGTAGAGGCCCGAGCCGACGCCGCCGGGGGCGACCTCCCCGAGCATCATGTTGAGCATCGGCAGCATGCCGCCGAGCGCGGTGAAGGAGTCGTGCATCGCGTTGACGGCGCCGGTCGAGGTGAGCGTCGAGGCGGTCGCGTAGAGGGCGGAGCCGGCGATGCCGAAGCGCGTCTCCTTGCCCTCCATCGCGGCTCCGGCGGCCTGTGCCGCGGATCCGCCGCCCGCCGCCTCCAGCGCGGTGAGGGCCGCGAGCGACACGACGAAGATCGTCGCCATCGCCGCGAGGATCGCGCGCCCCTGCCGCACGTCGCCGACCATCCGGCCGAAGGTGCGCGGCAGCGAGAACGGGATCGCGAGGATCAGCACGATCTGCAGCAGCGACACCCACGCCGAGGGGTTCTCGAACGGGTGCGCGGAGTTGGCGTTGAAGTAGCCGCCGCCGTTGGTGCCGAGCAGCTTGATCGCCTCCTGCGAGGCCACCGCGCCGCCCGGGATGCTCTGCTCGCCGCCGGTGAGCGTGGTCACCGTCAGCGGGCCGTTCAGGTTCTGGATCACGCCGCCCGCGATCATCACGACCGCTGCCGCCACCGCGAGGGGCAGCAGGAGGCGCAGCGTGCCGCGCACGAGGTCGACCCAGAAGTTGCCGAGCGTTCCGGAGGAGCGGCGCGCGAATCCGCGGATCAGCGCCACCGCCACGGCCAGGCCCACGGCCGCCGAGACGAAGTTCTGCACGGCGAGGCCGCCGAGCTGCACCGCGAAGCCGAGGGTCGCCTCCGGGGAGTAGGACTGCCAGTTGGTGTTGGTGACGAACGAGACGGCGGTGTTGAACGCCAGCCCCTCCGGCACCGCGGGCAGGCCGAGGGAGCCGGGCAGGACCGCCTGGAGGCGCTGCATCCCGTAGAGCAGGAGCACGCCGACGAGCGAGAAGGCCAGCACGGCCCGGAGGTAGGCGCGCCAGCTCTGCTCGCCCGCGGAGTCGACGCCGATGAGGCGGTAGACGCCGCGCTCGAGGGCGAGGTCGCGCGTCGAGGTGTAGACGCGGAACATGTGGTCGCCGAGGGGGCGGTGGAGGAGGGCGACGGCCAGGCCGACGGTCGCGACCTGGAGGACGGCGAGGAGCGGATCCATCAGAAGCGCTCCGGTCGGATCAGGGCCGCGACGAGGTAGACGACGGCGGCGAGCGCCAGCACGGCCGCGAGGGCGTCGAAGACGATCACCGGCCCGCCTCCTTCTCGCGGGTCCCGCGGGTCGCCGAGGGGGGCGGTCCGCCCAGCCGCTCGACCCCCTTCGCCGCGAGAGCGATGAGCGAGAAGAGGGCGAGCACGCCGAGGAGGTAGGCGAGGTCGAGCACGGAGGACTCCATCCGGGGAGCGGACGACGCCCGGGACCGGACGCCTGCCGGGAAGCGGCACAGGAAGCGATGCAACACCTCGCGGGGGCCCCTCGGAGCGGTCCTCACGGTTCCCCTACGGCCCGGCCCGGAGTCCTCGCGTTTCCCTCACGCGGACGGCGGCGGGCGCCCGGCGGAGGGGCGCGAGCCGGGCGGGAGCCGAGCGGTGAGAGCGTTCTCCCCCAGCAACGGCGGGGGTCGACGTCCCGAAGATCACATTTCGGCATCGCCTGGACAAATTCGCCGCCCGCGCTTTACTCCCCCCGATCGAAGGAATATGTTCTCTCCGTGGACAAAGCCCCTCGGGGCTCTCCCGCCCTCCCGGGCGACGACACGACGACGTGCGCCACACGTGCACGCCTCTTGTCGTCCTCTCCCTCGGACACTGCTTTCAGAGAGGAATGCACTCCATGAAGTTCTCCCGCGGCATCACCACGCTGGCCGCCGCCGGCATCATCTCCCTCGGCCTCGCGGCCTGTTCCGCGAGCCCCGCCAACTCCGGAGGCGCCGCTGCCGGCGCCGGCGCGGAAGGCGACTGCACCGTCGGCATCTCGATGCCCACGCGCAGCCTCGAGCGCTGGATCAACGACGGCGAAGGCCTCCAGTCGCAGCTCGAGGGCGACGGCTGCACCGTCGACCTCCAGTACGCCGACAACAAGACCGATCAGCAGATCTCGCAGATCCAGAACCAGATCGCCGGCGGCTCCAAGATCCTGGTCATCGCCGCGATCGACGGCGAGGCCCTGGCGCCCGTCCTCGCCGAGGCGAAGAAGCAGAACGCCACCGTCATCGCCTACGACCGTCTCATCAACGGCACCGCGGACGTCGACTACTACGCGACCTTCGACAACTACAAGGTCGGCCAGCTCCAGGGCCAGTACATCGAGTCGACCCTCGACCTGAAGAACGCCGCGGGTCCCTTCACCCTCGAGCCCTTCGCCGGCAGCCCCGACGACAACAACGCGAAGTTCTTCTTCTCCGGCGCGTGGGACGTCCTGCAGCCCTACATCGAGAGCGGCAAGCTCACCGTCCCCTCGGGCAAGTCGCCCGCGTCGGACGACGACTGGGCCTCGATCGGCATCCAGGGCTGGGCCTCCGACAAGGCGCAGTCCGAGATGGACAACCGCCTCTCGTCCTTCTACACCGGAGGCCAGAAGGTCGACGTCGTGCTCTCCCCCAACGACAGCCTGGCCATCGGCATCGAGGCCTCGCTGAAGTCGGCCGGCTACACCCCCGGCGCCGACTACCCGGTCATCACCGGCCAGGACGCCGACAAGGCCAACGTCAAGGCGATCCTCGCCGACGAGCAGTCCATGACGGTCTGGAAGGACACCCGCACCCTCGGCGACCGCGTCTTCCAGATGGTGCAGTCGATCGTCGCGGGCGAGGAGCCCGAGGTCAACGACACCGAGACCTACGACAACGGCGAGAAGGTCGTCCCGTCCTACCTGCTGGAGCCGCAGGTCGTCACGAAGGACGACGTCCAGTCGGTCCTCGTCGACTCCGGCTTCCTCAAGGCCGGCGACGTCGGACTCTGATCCGTCGGGCGGGGGCGGGGAGGAGCGATCCTCCCCGCCCCCGCCTCCCCGTCCGCACACCACTCCCCCCCAACGAAGTGAGGCCCTGTTGGCCAGTCCCATCCTCATCATGCGCGACATCGTCAAGGAGTTCGGCGGCGGCGTCCGCGCCCTCGACGGCGTCTCGCTCTCGGTCCAGCCCGGCGAGGTCCACGCCATCTGCGGCGAGAACGGCGCCGGCAAGTCGACCCTGATGAAAGTCCTCTCCGGCGTGTACCCGTACGGCAGCTTCGAGGGCACCATCGAGTTCGAGGGCGAGGAGGCGCAGTACCGGTCGATCAACGACAGCGAGGCCGACGGCATCGTGATCATCCACCAGGAGCTCGCCCTCAGCCCCTACCTCTCCATCGCCGAGAACATCTTCCTCGGCAACGAGAAGTCGACCCGCGGCGTCATCAACTGGAACGCGACCAACGCGGAGGCGGCCAAGCTGCTCGCCCGCGTCGGCCTCGCCGAGAGCCCCGCGACCAAGATCCTCGAGCTCGGCGTCGGCAAGCAGCAGCTCGTCGAGATCGCCAAGGCCCTCGCCAAGGAGGTGAAGCTCCTCATCCTCGACGAGCCCACCGCGGCCCTCAACGACGAGGACAGCGACCACCTGCTCGGCCTGATCGACCAGCTCCGCAAGCAGGGCATCACCTGCATCATCATCAGCCACAAGCTGAAGGAGATCCGCGCCATCGCGGACACCGTCACGATCATCCGCGACGGCCGCACCATCGAGAGCTTCCCGATGGCCGGCGAGGAGGCGTCCGAGAGCCGGATCATCCGCGCGATGGTCGGACGCGACCTCAACAGCATGTTCCCGCCGCGCGACCCGCAGATCGGCGAGGAGAAGCTGCGCGTCGAGAACTGGACGGTCCACCACCCGGTCGACATCAACCGCGTGGTCGTCGACGACGCCTCCTTCACCGTCCGCGCCGGCGAGATCGTCGGCTTCGCGGGCCTGATGGGCGCCGGACGCACCGAGCTCGCGATGAGCATCTTCGGGAGGAGCTACGGCACCGGCATCTCCGGCCGCGTCTACAAGGACGGCGAGGAGATCCAGACCCGCACCGTCGACGAGGCGATCCGCAACGGCCTCGCCTACGCGACCGAGGACCGCAAGCGCTACGGGCTCAACCTCATCGGCGACATCACCGTCAACGTCTCGGCCGCCGCGCTCTCGCGGCTGGCCCGGCTCGGCGTGATCGACAAGCACCGCGAGTACAAGGTCGCCGACTCGTACCGATCGAAGATGAACATCAAGGCGCCGACCGTCTCGGCCGTCACGGGGAAGCTCTCCGGCGGCAACCAGCAGAAGGTCGTCCTCTCGAAGTGGATCTTCTCCGGTCCCGACGTGCTGATCCTCGACGAGCCCACCCGCGGCATCGACGTGGGAGCCAAGTACGAGATCTACGGGATCATCAACGAGCTCGCGGCCCAGGGCAAGGCGGTCGTCGTCATCTCGTCCGAGCTGCCCGAGCTGATCGGCCTCGCCGACCGCATCTACACCATCTCCGAGGGACGGATCACGGGCGAGATCGATCGCGCCGACGCCACCCAGGAGCACCTCATGCACTACATGACCGCCGGAAAGGAACAGGCCCGATGAGCGCCACGACCACCACAGCGCCGGCGGACACGCCCGCCAACACGCCCTCCACCCCACCCAAGCGCTCGCGCCGGCTGAACATCAACCTCCGGCAGTACGGCATCCTCGCCGCGCTGGCCATCATCATCCTGCTCTTCCAGGTGCTGACCGGCGGGCGCCTGCTCCTGCCCGGCAACGTCAACAACCTGATCCAGCAGAACGCCTACGTGCTGATCCTCGCGATCGGCATGGTGATGGTCATCATCGCCGGCCACATCGACCTCTCGGTCGGCTCGGTCGTGGCGATGGTCGGCGCCATCTCGGCGATCGCGATGAACAACTGGGGCCTGCCCTGGTGGGCGGCCGTCGTCGTCGCCCTCGTCACCGGCGCCGCCGTCGGAGCCTGGCAGGGCTTCTGGGTCGCCTTCGTCGGCATACCGGCGTTCATCGTGACCCTCGCGGGCATGCTGATCTTCCGCGGCTTCACCCTCGTCCTCCTCACCGGCGGAACGATCAACGGCCTCCCCACCGAGTTCACCGCGATCGGCGCCGGCTGGCTCCCGGGCGTCCTCGGCGGCATCGCCGGGCGCGACGCGCTCACCCTGGTCCTCGGCCTGATCGTCTGCGTCGTCCTCGTGGCCCAGCAGCTCCGCAGCCGCGCGACCCTCCGCCGCCTCGAGCTGCCCCGCGAGCCCATCGGCTCGCTGGTCGCGAAGTCGGCCATCGCCGTCATCGCGATCATGGCCCTCTCCTGGCTGCTCGCCGGCTACAGCGGAACCCCGATCATCCTGATCGTGCTCGCCGTGCTGATCCTCGCCTACAGCTTCGTGCTCGGCCGGACGGTCTTCGGCCGCCACATCTACGCGATGGGCGGCAACCTGTTCGCCGCGATGATGTCCGGCGTCAAGACGAAGTGGGTCAACTTCTTCATCTTCGTCAACATGGGCGCACTCGCCGGAGTCGCGGGCATCGTCAGCACCGCCCGCGCCGGCGGTGCGGTCGCCTCGGCCGGACAGAACTACGAGCTGGACGCGATCGCCGCGGTCTTCATCGGCGGCGCCGCCGTCCAGGGAGGCGTGGGCACCGTCGTAGGAGCCGTCATCGGCGGACTCGTGATGGGAGTGCTCAACATGGGCCTGTCCATCCTCTCGGTCGACGCGGCCTGGCAGATGGCGATCAAGGGCTTCGTCCTCCTGCTCGCGGTGGCGTTCGACATCTTCAACAAGCGCCGCGCCGGCGGCCGCTAGGCGAACGCCGAGCGCCGCCCAGCGGCGCTCCTCGTCCTTCTCTTCTACAGTTCTCGGGCGCGGCTTCTCCTCGGGGGAGCCGCGCCCGAGTGCATCCGAGACCCGTCGGGGTCCAGCGACAGGCAGGCGATCATGGCAGGAGCAGTCGGAGCCTCCAGCAACGCGCTGCTGCGCCGCACGAACCTCGCGAGCCTCGCGACCCTGGTGCACCGCTCCGGTCCCACCAGCCGCGCCGAGCTCGGCCGCCTCACCGGGCTGAACCGCTCCGCCGTCGCGAACCTCGTCGGCGAGCTGAGCGAGCTCGGCTGGGTGGCGGAGGAGACCACCGCGCCCGACGGCCGCATCGGCCGCCCCAGCGCCACCGTCGTCCCCGGCGACCGGTTCGCGGCCGTGGGCGTCCACCTCGACACCGACGCGATCATCGTCGGCCTCGTCGGGCTGCACGGCGAGCTGCTCCGCCGCGTCCGCTTCGACACCCCCAAGCCCGCGAGCCCCGCCACGGTGGTCCGCGTCGTCACCGGCATCGTCGAGGGCTTCCGCTCCGAGCGGGAGTCGCTGCGCACGCTGGTCGGCGCGGGCGTCGCCGTCCCCGGCCTCGTCCAGGCCGACTCCGGCTTCGTCCACCGCGCCCCGCACCTGGGCTGGCGCGACGTCGACCTCGCCACCCAGCTGAGCCGCGCCCTCGACCTCCCGGTCGCCGTCGGCAACGACGCGACCCTCGGCGCCATCGGCGAGTCCCTCTTCGGAGCCGCGCACGGCGTGGCCGACGTCGTCTACGTCACCGGCGGCGCGGGCGGCATCGGCGGAGGAGTCATCATCGGCGGCGTCCCGCTCCAGGGCTCCTCGGGGTTCGCGGCCGAGCTGGGCCACACCCTCGTCGCCACGAACGGCCGCCTCTGCGGCTGCGGCCGGCGCGGCTGCCTCGAGGCCGAGGTCCGGATGCGCTCCCTCCTCGACGTCCTCGGCGCCCGCGTCCTCGACCAGGACGAGCTCGACATCGCCCTGGGCACCTCCCGCGACCCCGCCGTCCTGGGCGAGGTCGCCCGCCAGGTCGACCTGCTCTCGGAGGGCCTGTCCACCTACATCAACCTCTTCAACCCCACCGCGGTCGTGCTCGGCGGCTTCCTCGGCTCGCTGCTCACCGTCGACCGCGAGCGCCTCGCCGCCCGCGTCTCGGCCCGCGCCCTGAGCGACCTCGCGCGCGGCGTGCGGATCGAGCGGGCCGCCCTGCGCTCGAGGCTGGAACTCGTCGGCGCCGCGGAGCTACCCTGGCGGCGGGCGCTGGCGGATCCCGCCGCCGTCACCGGGGGCGCACAGCCGCCGGGTGGGAGCAGCAGCCGCGAGGACGCTCTGGGCGCCCGCGCCTGACCCCGGCACTCGAGTGCCGGCACCGCGTCGAGGAGGACGAGCATGGCCGACTGGAACGACACGATCATCGAGGAGTTCCGCGCGAACGGCGGGACCGTGACCACGGGCGGCTTCGGGAGGAGCCTCGTGCTGGTGCACCATCGCGGCGCCCGCTCCGGTGAGGAGCGCGTGACTCCCCTGATGGCGCTGCACCCCTCCGACGACGTCTGGCTGCTCGCCGCGTCCGCCGCCGGTGCGCCGAAGCACCCCGCCTGGTTCCACAACATGATCGCCCATCCGGACCTGGCGATCGAGACCCCCGACGACGGCACCGTCGACGTCCGGGCGCGCGTCCTCGCCGGGGAGGAGCGCGACGTCGGCTGGGCCCGCTTCACCACCGCCTCCGCCGGCTTCCTCGACTACGAGAAGCGCACCACCCGCATCATCCCGGTCGTGGAGCTCACCCGCCGCTGACCGCGGCTCGTCAGCGCAGCAGCACGGGCACCGTGTCCGGCGTGCTCCAGCTCAGCGCGATCCGCTCGCGGAAGCCGCCGCTGCGCAGCTCCGCCTCGAGCGCGTCGATCACCACGGGGAGCAGCGCGCGCCGCTCGATCAGCAGGTCGAGTACGAGCCGGTCGCCGGAGGTCAGCAGCACCGGGCCCGATCCGGGCAGCACCGCGATCCACTGGCACTCCCCCACCTGCACGCTCCGGTGCCGGCCGAGGCGTCGAAGCAGCTCGGGCAGCGCCTGCGTATCGAGGGCGGACACGTCGGCACGGAGGGCGATCACCCCGCGAGCGTGCCCGCGCCGGACGACCTCGCGCCGACCTCCCGGTGAACACCGCCCCTCCGCGGGACGCCGTCCGCGAGAACGACACGACAGGAGCCCGCCCCGGAGCGCACCGCACCCGGGAACGGGAGAAGCCCCCGACCGGACATCCGATCGGGGGCTTCTCTCCGGTTCCCTCGAACCCGGTTCTCTCGAACTCCGGTTCTCATGAACTCTGGTGCGCGAGGGGGGAGTTGAACCCCCACGCCCTTTCGGGCACACGGACCTGAACCGTGCGCGTCTGCCTATTCCGCCACTCGCGCTCACCAGCGGCACCGAAGCGCCGACGAGAAATCGTAGCATCCCCCGGCCCCGGAGCCGAACCGGCACCCGCCGCCCCGGGTCGGAGCTCCCCCGGGAGCCGCCACCGGGCCGTGCCGGTGAGAGCGCGCACACGGCACTCCGGCCGCGAAACCACCGCGGAGGATCGCGCATCCAGACCACCCCAGTAACATGCCCGTAGCCGTGCGCGGCGCAGACCAAGAAGAGGAAGCGGCGACGGGCGCGCAGACATCTCGATCCGTGCGCGACCGCCGAGAAGGCGAAGAACCGGAAGATCGGAAGACTGTGGGCATACTGGACAACTTCGAGAAGGGACTCGAGCGCGTCGTCAACGGCGCGTTCGCGCGGACCTTCAAGTCGGGTCTGCAGCCGGTCGAGCTCGCCTCCGCCCTCCGCCGGGAGCTCGACACCTCCGCCGCCGTGGTCAGCCGCGACCGCATCCTCGTCCCCAACAGCCTGGTCCTGCGGATGTCCGCGACCGACCTCGACCGGATGCAGCGCCTCGGCGCCACGCTGATCGACGAGCTCACCACGGTCGCCACCGAGCACGCCACCAAGCAGGGCTTCCGCTTCCCCGGCCCGATCGACATCTCCCTCGCCGTCGATCCGGCGCTCAGCGACGGCATGGTCGAGGTCGACTCCCGCAGCGTGAAGGGCACCGTCGCCTACACGCCCGTCCTCGACATCGACGGCCGGCGCCACCCGATCACGAAGGCGCGCACCGTCATCGGCCGCGGCAGCGACGCCGACATCACCGTCGACGACTCGGGCACGTCCCGCAAGCACGTCGAGATCCTCTGGGACGGCTCCCGCGCCCAGGTGCACGACCTCGGGTCCACGAACGGCTCCAAGCTCGACGGCCGGCCCGTCACGCAGGCGCCCCTGGCCCCCGAGCAGACCATCACGATCGGGCGCACCTCGATCGTCTACCGCGTCGTGCAGGGCTCCGCGCCCGCACGCACCGACCGCCCGTCGTCCGGCAGGGCAGCCGGACGCGGCTCCGAGGGATTCTGGGACGACCGGCTATGAGCGAGCTCACTCTCTTCCTCCTGCGCATCGCGTTCCTCGCGCTGCTGTGGTTCTTCGTGTTCGGCATCGTCTACGCGCTGCGCTCCGACCTGTTCGGGCAGCGCGTGCGCAAGCTGCCTCCCGGCGCGCAGGCCGCGTCCCCCGAGGCCCCGTTCGTGACGGCGGCCCAGCCCGTGGTCGCCGCGGCCGCCGCGGCTCCCACGCCCGCGCAGCCCGCCTCTCCGTCGGCCCCCTCGGCCCGGAGGAGCCGAGAGGCCGCCGCCGAGCGCGCCGAGCAGGGAGGCGCCGCCACGGTCCACACGGCGCAGCGCCTCGTGATCACCTCGGGCCCCAAGCGGGGCACCGAGCTCGAGCTGACCGGCGACCCGCTGACGATCGGCCGCTCCGCGGAGTCGACGCTGGTCATCCGCGACGACTACACCTCGACCCACCACGCGCGCCTGCTCCTCTGGAACGACGAGTGGATGATCCAGGACCTCGACTCCACCAACGGCACCTTCCTCGACGGCCGCCGTGTCGGCGCGCCCACCAAGGTGCCGCTGGACACGCCCGTGAAGGTCGGCACCACCACCTTCGAACTGCGGCGGTCGTAGCGCGTGGCCCCCACTCCGGAGAGCGGCTCCGGCCACGGCGCGGTGCGCGAGAGCGCCGCCGTCTCGCACGTCGGCAGAATCCGCTCGAACAACCAGGACTCCGGCTACGCGGGCCGGCAGCTCTTCGTCGTCGCCGACGGCATGGGCGGTCACGCGGGCGGCGACGTCGCCTCCTCCATCGCGATCAAGCGCATCGCGGAGGCGGACCGCGTCTACGCCTCCACCTACGAGGCCGAGGACGAGCTCAAGCGCACCCTGCTGGCGGCCAACACCCTGCTGGCCGACGCCGTGGTCGACCACCCCGAGCTCACCGGCATGGGCACCACCGTCAGCGCGATCGCCCGCGTCGGCGAGTCGGTGGCGATCGCGCACATCGGCGACTCCCGCATCTACGTCCTCCGCGACGGCCGGCTCGAGCAGGTCACGACCGACCACACCTTCGTGCAGCGCCTCGTCGACTCCGGCCGCATCACGGAGGAGGAGGCGATGACGCATCCGCGCCGCTCCGTCCTGATGCGGGTCCTCGGCGACGTGCACACCAACCCCGAGATCGACACGCTCACGCTCGAGACCGAGCCGCACGACCGCTGGCTGATCTGCTCCGACGGCCTCTCCGGCGTCGTCCCGCACGACGAGATCCTCAAGGAGCTCAGCCGCGACGAGACCGCGCAGCAGGTGGCCGACCGCCTGATCCGCGACAGCCTCTCGCACGGCGCCCCGGACAACGTCACCGTCGTCGTCCTCGACATCCCCGGGGCGGGCGACACCGCGCGCATCCTCGCCCCCGTGGAGGAGCCGGTGGTCGTCGGATCCGCCGCCGCGCCCACGCCCTTCAGCACCGACGACTCGCAGAACCGCGTCCGGATCCCCGGCCTCCGCCTGCACACCCGGGCTCCCGCCGCGCAGGGCCCCACCCACTTCGAGCCCGCGTCCGAGGACTACCTCGACGAGCTGATCGAGGAGGACCGCCGCCGGCACCTGCGCCGCCGCATCACCTGGCTCGTCGGCCTGTCCCTCGTGCTCATCATCGGATTCCTCGGGATCCTCTTCGCCTACGACTGGACGCAGTCGCGCTTCTACGTCGGCACCGACGGGGACACCGTGATCATCTACCAGGGCATCCAGCAGTCGGTCGGCCCGCTCTCGCTCTCGGAGGTGAAGGAGGACACGGGAATCCCGCTCGACTCCCTCCGCGCCTACGACGTCGAGCAGCTGGAGCAGACGATCAGCGCCGACTCCTACGCCGGCGCGGTCGACATCGTCGAGCGCCTCACGGACGCGAACGGAGCACCATGACGGACGCCGCCACGGCCACCGCCCGCCCCGCCCCCGAGCGGCAGGGCTTCTTCCGCCAGAAGCTGCGCAATCTCGAGCTCCTGCTCCTGATCGGCGCATGCCTCATCGACGCCGGCGCGATCGTGCTCGTGCAGCTCGGCGCCCTCGGCTCGATCGACACCACGCTGGTCTCGCTGGGCGCCGGCCTCTCGGCGCTCGTGCTCGCCGTGCACGTCGTGCTGCGCTTCGCGGCCCCGGCGGCCGACCCCTTCCTCCTCCCGATCGCCACCGTGCTGAACGGACTGGGGGTCGCCGAGATCTACCGGATCGACATCGCCGACGGCGCGACCGGCTGGGAGTCGGTGGCGGTGCGGCAGATCTTCTGGAGCGCCCTGGCCGTCGTGGCGGCGATCGTGGTGCTGCTGGTCATCCGCAACCACCGCGTGCTGTTCCGCTACACCTACGTCGCCGGGTTCGCGGCGATCGTGCTGCTCCTGCTGCCGCTCCTGCCCTTCATCGGCCGCGAGGTCAGCGGCGCGCGTGTGTGGATCGGGATCGGCGACGTGGCGAGCTTCCAGCCCGGCGAGATCGCCAAGATCGCCCTCGCGGTCTTCTTCGCCGGCTACCTCGTGCGCAACCGCGACTCCCTCTCGATGGTGGGCCGCACCGTCCTCGGGATGCGCTTCCCGCGCCTGCGCGACCTCGGCCCGATCCTGGTGGTCTGGGCGGTCACGATGGGCGTCATCGTCTTCCAGCGCGACCTGGGGACGGCGCTGCTCTACTTCGGCCTGTTCCTGGTCATGCTCTACGTCGCGACCGGCCGCACCAGCTGGGTCCTCATCGGCGTCGGCCTGTTCCTCGGCGGCGCGCTGCTGGCGAGCCAGACGCTCGACTACGTGGGCAACCGCTTCGCCAACTGGCTCGAGCCCTTCAGCGCCGAGCGCTACGGGGCGGATCCGGGCGGCAGCTACCAGCTCGTGCAGGGCCTCTTCGGCCTCGCGCACGGCGGGCTGCTCGGCACGGGCCTCGGCCAGGGGATGCCGGATCTCACGCCGGTCCCGCAGTCCGACTACATCATCGCCAGCCTCGGCGAGGAGCTGGGCCTCGCCGGGCTCTTCGCGATCTTCGGCCTCTACCTCCTGCTGGTCTCGCGCGGGTTCCGCATCGGCTTCGCCGGGCAGGACGACTTCGGGCGCCTCCTGGGAGTCGGCCTCTCGTTCGTGATCGCCCTGCAGTGCTTCATCGTCATCGGAGGCGTCACCCGCGTCATCCCGCTGACCGGCCTGACCACGCCGTTCCTCGCCGCCGGCGGCTCCTCCCTCGTGGCGAACTGGATGATCGTGGCGGTGCTGCTGCGCCTGTCCGACACAGTCCGCAGTCAGCCTCGTCTGGTGGTGTGATCCGTCGATGAACCGAGAACTCAAACGGGTGAGCCTCGTCGTGCTGACGATGTTCGTGGCCCTCTTCCTCTCCACCACCACCATTCAGGTGATCCAGGCCGACTCCCTCGACGAGGACGGCCGCAACACGCGGACCCTCTACGAGAGCTTCTCGACCGAGCGCGGTGCGATCCTCGCCGGCGGTCAGCCGATCGCCTCCTCGACGCCGTCGGACGACCTCTACAAGTTCCAGCGGCAGTACGCGAACGGCCCGCTCTACTCCGCCGTGACCGGCTACTTCACCCTGAACCAGGGCACCACCGGCATCGAGCGCACGCTCAACGACTACCTCTCGGGCACCTCGAACTCGCAGTTCTTCGACGAGATCAACAACCTCGTCACGGGCCAGGACCCGAAGGGCGCGTCGGTCGAGCTCTCGATCGACCCGGTCGCCCAGCAGGCCGCCTTCGACGCGCTCGGCGACTACACGGGGGCCGTCGTCGTGACGGAGCCGGCCACCGGCCGCATCCTCGCGATGGTCTCGAAGCCCACCTTCGACCCCACCGCGCTGGCCTCCCACGACACCGACGACGTCCTCGCCGCCTACCGGGCGCTGAACGACGACTCCTCCGAGCCCCTCGTGAACCGGGCCATCGGCGGCTCGCTCAACCCGCCCGGCTCCGTCTTCAAGCTCGTCGTGGCCTCGGCCGCCCTCGAGTCCGGCCGCTTCACCGCCGACTCGAGCTTCCCCAACGTCGAGTCGTACACGCTGCCCGGCTCCTCGTCGCAGGTGATCAACTCCGGAGGCGGCCTCTGCGGCTCCGGAGAGACGGTCACGCTGGCCACCGCCGTCTCGCTCTCCTGCAACGTCCCGATGGCCGAGATGGGCGTGCAGCTGGGAGCGGACGCGATCCGCTCGCAGGCCGAGAAGTTCGGCTTCGACACCGAGCTCGAGATCCCGATGTCGGTCGAGGCGAGCACCTACCCGACGAAGACGGACGACGCCCAGACGGCCCTCACCGCCTTCGGGCAGTACGAGGTGCGCGCGACGCCGCTGCAGATCGCCATGGTCTCCGCGGCGATCGCGAACGGCGGCGAGGTGATGCAGCCGAACCTGGTCGACTCGATCCGCTCGCAGGACCTCAGCGTGCTGCAGCAGTTCCAGGAGAAGTCGCTCGGCCGGGCGGTGAGCACGCAGACCGCGGACGCCGTCAAGGCGATGATGGTCGCCAGCGTCCAGGGCGGCGCGGCGACGAATGCAACAATAGGGGGCGTCACTGTGGCCGGTAAGACCGGTACCGCCGAGAACGGCGGGGACGACCCGTACACCCTCTGGTTCACCGGCTTCGCGCCTGCGGACGACCCGCAGTACGCCATCACCGTGCTCGTGGAGAACGGTGGAGGGCTCGGCCAGACCGGGTACGGCAACCTGATCGCCGCACCCATCGGACAACAGGTACTAGAGGCGGTGCTGAACAAATGAGACCCACGACAGGCCTCACCTTCGGGGGACGCTACGAGCTGCAGTCCCGGATCGCCATCGGCGGCATGGGAGAGGTGTGGCAGGCGACCGATCTGGTCATCGGCCGCACCATCGCGATCAAGATCCTGAAGGACGAGTACCTCGGCGACCCCGGCTTCCTCGAGCGCTTCCGCGCCGAGGCCCGCCACGCGGCGCTGGTCAACCACGAGGGCATCGCCAACGTCTACGACTACGGCGAGGAGGACGGCTCGGCCTACCTGGTCATGGAGCTCGTCCCCGGCGAGGCGCTCTCGACCGTCCTCGAGCGCGAGCGCGTCCTCTCGACCGACAAGGTCCTCGACATCGTCGCGCAGACCGCGCTCGCCCTGCACGCCGCGCACGCCGCGGGCCTCGTGCACCGCGACGTGAAGCCGGGCAACCTGCTCATCACGCCGGACGGCCGCGTCAAGATCACCGACTTCGGCATCGCGCGCATCGCCGACCAGGTCCCGCTGACGGCGACCGGCCAGGTCATGGGCACGGTCCAGTACCTGTCCCCGGAGCAGGCGAGCGGCCAGCCCGCCTCCCCCGCCACCGACATCTACTCGCTGGGCATCGTCGCGTACGAGTGCCTGGCCGGGCGCCGCCCCTTCACGGGCGAGTCGCAGGTCGCCATCGCAATGGCGCAGATCAACGACACCCCGCCGGAGCTGCCGGTCACGGTCGCGGAGCCGGTGCGCAATCTCGTCTACTCCTGCATCGCCAAGAAGCCGGCCGACCGCCCCGCCACCGCCGCGCACCTCGCGCGGGCGGCCCAGGCGCTGCGCTCGGGCGACGTGCGCGGAGCGGCGCTGGCCGTCCCCGCGGTCCTCAGCGACGTCCCCACGACGCAGGCGACCACGGTCCTCCCCTCCAACCAGGGCGCGACGCAGGCGACCACGGTGCTGCCCTCCGGCGCGCCCGCGGCCGCGGCCGCCGCTCCGTTCGTGCCGATCGAGGAGCCGCTCGAGCCGGCCGAGGAGCCGCGGCGGCGCAGCCCCTGGACCTGGCCGCTGATCGCCCTCATCGTGATCCTCGCCGTCGTCATCGCGGGCACGATCTTCGCCCTGACGACCGGCGGGAGCAGCGACCCGGCCGCCTCCCCCACCGCGACGACCAGCACGGCCCCGTCGCCGACGCCGTCCGAGACTCCGAGTCCCACGCCGACGCCGACCTCGAACACGGTCGTCATCGACAAGGCCGACTACGTCGGGCGCTCCTTCGACGACGTCGAGACCGAGCTCGAGGCCCTGGGCATGGGCGTCCGCCGCGCGGACGGTCCGAGCGCCCCCACCGCCGAGCAGGTCGGACTCGTCGAGGACGTGAACCCCACCGCGAACGTGGTGAAGGGCACGACCATCGAGGTCTCCGTCTTCACCGAGGTCGCGACCCCGGACGCACCGACCGCCGTGCCGACCGTCACCCCCGCCGCCTCCAGCGTCGAGGCGGGCGCGACGTTCAACGTCACCTGGAGCAACTACAACCAGTGCCCGAGCGGAACCTCCGTGAGTGGTTACCGGGTGACCGCGACCGGTGAGGGCGCGAGCGTGACGAGCACCAACCCGTCGAACTCGACGACCGCGACGATCCAGGCCGGCACCACGGCGGGCACGATCGACGTCACGTACACCGTGCTCTGCGGCGACTCGGAGTCGGCGGCCTCGCCCACCCTCTCCGTCACCGTCGAGGAGCCGGCTCGGACCCCGGCGCCGACCCCCACCTCGAAGGCCACCTCGACGCCCACCCCCTCCGAGTAGCGGCGGCGCGCCGGCCCGGGGCACCGCTCCGGCCCGGCGCCTCGGGGCCGTCGCGTCGCGCCCCCGCCCGGAACACCAGGGGCCCATAGGTACACTTGCCGTGGCTCCTCGGGGCCGCACCACACGGAAGTACAGGGCGGGAGCGTGCGCGTGACGGATGAGGGTCGCCTGATCGCGGGACGGTACCAGGTCGGGCCCCGGCTCGGCCGCGGCGGGATGTCCGAGGTGTACCTCGGCACCGACACCCGGCTCGGCCGCACCGTCGCCATCAAGGAGCTGAAGCTCTCCCTCTCCTCCGACTCCGCCTTCCGCCTGCGGTTCCGGCAGGAGGCGCAGTCCGCGTCGCGCATGTCGCACCCCACGATCGTCCGGGTCTTCGACGCGGGCGAGGAGGTCTCGCTCGACGACAACGGCGCCGAGTCGCGCCGGCCCTTCATCGTCATGGAGCACATCGAGGGCCGCCTCCTCAAGGACCTGATCGCCGAGGGCCCCCTCGACGTGGACGAGGCCGTCCGCATCACGGAGGGCATCCTCACCGCCCTCGAGTACTCGCACCGCGCAGGCGTCGTCCACCGCGACATCAAGCCCGGCAACATCATGCTGACCCCGTCGGGCCAGGTGAAGGTGATGGACTTCGGGATCGCCCGCGCCGTCTCCGACTCCGCCGCCACGGTCGCTCAGACCACGGCGATCCTCGGCACCGCGGCCTACTTCTCCCCCGAGCAGGCGAAGGGCGAGCAGGTCGACGCCCGCAGCGACCTCTACTCCGCCGGCATCGTGCTCTTCGAGCTCCTCACCGGCCGTGCGCCCTTCCGCGGCGACACCCCGGTGGCCGTCGCCTACCAGCACGTCAGCGAGACGCCGCCGGCGCCGAGCTCCATCAACCCGGCCGTCACCCCCGCACTCGACGCGGTCGTCGCCCGAGCACTCTCGAAGGACCGCTACGAGCGCTTCCAGGGAGCTGCGGAGTTCCGCGACGACCTGCGCGACGCCGCCGCCGGACGCCTCCCCGACCATCGCCCGATCGACGAGCTGACCACCTCGCTCTTCGCGGCCCGCAGCCAGGGTGGAGTCAACGACTCCGAGCTCGCCCTCCGCCAGCTGGCCGAGGACAACTCGATCGTCCGCACCCAGCGCCGCCCGCCGGTCCTCTGGATCTGGTCCTCGATCGTCGTGCTGGCCGTGATCGTCGCCGCACTCGTGATCTGGGTGCTGACGCTCCAGCCCGCGTCCACGCTGCCGTCGCAGTCGCGCGAGGTCCCCACCCTCACCGAGACCACCTACGACAGCGCCCAGTCGACCCTGACCGAGCTCGATCTCGTGCCGAGCCAGGTCGCGGAGTACAGCTCGACCGTCCCCGAGGGCGAGGTGATCCGCACGGATCCGGGCTCGGGCACGATCGTCGCACCCGAGACGGTCATCCGCATCGTCGTGTCCCAGGGCCCGCAGCCCGTCGCCGTGCCGGACACCGTCGGGCAGAGCCTCGCCGAGGCCATCGACGCGCTCACCGCCGTCGGCTTCGTCGAGGGCTCCCAGACCCGCGAGAACTCGCCGACCGTCCCGGGCGACGTCGTGCTCTCCGCCTCCCCCGGAGCGGGACAGCAGGTCGCCCCGGGCACGCCGGTCGACCTCACCGTCTCCTCCGGCCAGGTCACGCTCCCCGACCTCGTCGGGACGTCCCTCAGCAGCGCACTGGCCACCCTCGCCTCCGAGAAGCTGCAGCTCGTGGGGGTCGAGGTCCCGGACGAGACCTGCGACGCGACCCGGGCGAACCCGCCCATCACGACCCAGTCCCTGGCTCCGGGCGACGTCCCGCAGGGATCGACCGTCCAGCTCGGATACTGCGCGGGCTGACCCGGCCTGCAGCCCGCTGCGGCTGCGGCGTCGGCCGACGGTGCCCGGTGGAGGCCGGGTCGCTGCTCTGCGCGCCGAGAAGGGCTCGTCCGGACGTTGCTCGTCGGGTTCGATGCTCCACGGGGGCCGACGGCCCCGAGCTGAACGGCTAGGCCCTGCGCGCGTCGGCGAGCGGGGGCTGGAGCCGCACGACCTCGCCGGCTGCCGATCCATCGGCGGGGCGCGCGATCCTGCCGCGGATGTCGCTCGGGGTGAGCCCCTCGCGGCGCTTGAGCGCACGGCGGAGGTGGTCCGCCGAGGAGAATCCGGACGCGGCGGCGATCGCCTCGAGCGGGACCTCCCGCGGGCGGCGGCGCAGGAGCTCCACGGCGCTGGCGACCCGGGATCGCTCGATCTCGCTCGCGACCGTGGTGCCCGCATCCTCGAAGAGCCGCTGGAGGGAGCGGGTGGACACGTTGACCGCATCGGCCACCGCCTCCGGAGTGCAGCGCGGCGTGCGGTGCGTCCGGTCGATGACCGTGCGCGCGCGCCCGAGCGTGGCGGCTCGCACGCTCGTGGTGCCGGGCTGCGAGCTCGCCGCCGCGAGGAACGCGCTGGTGAGGAGCTGCTTGACCACGTGGGCGAAGCCGGTGACCTCGCCCTCGCCGGGCAGCCCCGTCCCCGACTCCGCCGCGAGGGCGAAGGCGGTCGTGAAGGCGTATGCGGCGCGGGTGGACCGGGCGTCGGGGTCGAGCGCGTAGACCGGGGCCGACGTGTCGAAGCCGTAGCGGCGCATCTCGTCGGCGCGCAGCGAGAGGTGGAGAATCGTGGCCGGAGTCGTCGACTCGGTCGTGAACGTCGTCGTCCCCTGCTGGTACGAGATCGAGCCCGGACGCAGCAGCACCGTTCGGTCCGGGGCGACCATGCGCACGAAGCCGTCGATGAGGAAGCTGAAAGTGAGGAAGGAGGTGTCGTCGGCCGGCCACGTCCCGCGGAGGACGCGCAGAGGCGAGACCGTCATCAGCACGACGCTCAGATCGGCGGTGCCGAATCCCGAACCGGTGATGCTCGGAACGGTGCCGGGTTTGACGACGATGCGCGGTCCGAGATTCTCGAGCTCTCGGATTCCCGAGAAAGCCCAGGAGATCGATGCGACCATCTGGTCCCCCCGGACTTCTCTTGTGGCGCCGACCCCCTGTCGACGCCCTCTGATTATGCAGCGAAAAGGGGCCGCATCCTCCGCCGGGAGCCCGTCAAATCCCGCCACCTGATCGGGGGGTGCGCAAGGGGGTGGACAAGGTCACGCTCATACCCTGTCGCGGCGTTCTCCTCCGCCCGCCGTCATTTAGCCGTCAGATGGCGGATTTCTACGTGAGAACGCACTCAGGGCGGCATCCCCGTTCGGGGGACGGTGGTCGCTGATCATTCTCAATGCTCTCGACTCGATAACGAGCCCGATAAGCCCGGCGAATTCCAATTCATCGAGCCGGGATCGAGAGTCCGGGCGTGTCGTCGGCCGATACGGACGCGCCGCCCGGCCTCACCTCGCGCAGCCAGTTCTCGAGAAGGCGCCGCCCGCCCTCGGTGAGGACCGACTCCGGATGGAACTGCACGCCCACGAGCGGAGCACTCCGGTGCCGGACGGCCATGACCACTCCCTCCGGTGTCCGCGCCGTCACCCGCAGCTCCTCGGGAAGGCTCTCACCGTCGACCGCGAGCGAGTGGTACCGCATCGCGGCGAATCCGGAGGGCAGGCCGTCGAAGAGCGGATCTCCGTCGTGGAGGACCGCGGACGTCCGGCCGTGCAGCAGCTCCGGCGCCTCCGTGACGCGGGCGCCGAGAGCATGGGCGAGCACCTGGTGGCCGAGGCAGACTCCGAGCAGCGGCCGCCCGGTCGCCTCCGCCCGTTGCACGAGCGCCGTCGATGCGGGGACGTCCTCGGGGCGGCCCGGTCCGGGTGAGACCAGGACTCCGTCCGCCTCCTCCGCGCGAGCCAGGAGCGCCGTCGTCCCGAGGTCGTCGCCCTCGACCACGTCGACCTCGGCACCGAGCTCGCGGAGATACGAGACGAGCGTGAAGACGAAGCTGTCGTGGTGGTCGACGACCAGGATCCGCGGGGCCGCGCCGCCGGTCACGAGCCGACGGTCACGTTCCGGTCGAGCACGAGCGACTGCACCCAGGGGAACACCCACTCGTCGAGCGCGACCAGGACCGCCGCGACGAGGACGAGGACGATCAGGAGCCGGACCCACCACGGCCCGGGCAGAAGCCGCCACAGCGCTGCGTACACGGTCAGCCCTCCTGAGCCAGCGAGGCGGCGATCTCGGCGGGGGCGCCCGCGGACCGCGGCTGGAACGAGTCGAAGACGCCGTACGCGATGATCCGCTCGGCCGTCGAGTAGAGCGGGTTGCAGCTCGTCAGCGTGATCAGGCGGTCGGTCGGAGCCGCGTCCGGAGTCCACGGGACCGGGTCGATCACCTGGACGTCGGAGGGCTGGACGTACTCGAGGTTGCGGAAGCGGTAGGTGTACCAGCCGTCCGCCGTCTCGATGTAGATCGGGTCGCCGAGCTGGAGCTCGTCGATCAAGTGCATGCCTCCGCCGTACGCGCTGCGGTGCGCGGCGAGCGCGAAGTTGCCGGCCTGCCCGGGCATCTGCGTCCCGGGGTAGTGGCCGATGCTCCCCTCGTCGAGCACGTTCTCAGCGTCGATGCCCTCGGCGATCGTGCGCACCCACCCCTCGCCGTAGCGCGGGATGTAGAGGTTGCCGAAGGAGGTGTCGAGGGCGGCGACCGACGCGACGACCGGCTCCGCCGGGGCGGCCTCGGTCGGCTGCGGTGCCGGCGAGGAGTCGCCCCAGGCCTCGCGGAGCTCCGCGGCCTGCGTCGTCTGCCGGCCGGCGATCACCGCGTCGTTCCACCAGAGCTGCCAGGCCAGGAAGAGCAGGACCATGACGCCGGCGGTCATCAGGAGCTCACCGACGACTCCGAAGAACGAGAGTCGTCGGACCGGGCGGGCCCTCCGTCGCTTCGCTCGCGGCCGCAGAGCCGCCCCGTCGGGGTTCTGGGCGGTCATGCGACGAGTCTAGGCGCGAGCCGTGACCGGCTGTGGCGCACGATCCGGACCTGTGGAGAGCCCTCCAGAATGGCCGCCTGAGGAGGCCCGATGGGATCACTCGAGCGCCCGCACCGGCCGCTCCGCGAGTCCGCACAGCACCCGCGCAGCCCCGGCGCTCCCGGCCCGGAGCCTCCGCCCGGTACAGTGGTCGGCATGGCACGAGCGACGAAGAGCCCGAAGCCCGAGCGCGACGAGGCCCGGACCGGCGAGAACGCACCGAATCCGGTCTGGTTCAAGCCGGTGATGTTCGGCTTCATGCTGCTCGGACTCGCCTGGATCATCGTCTTCTACGTGAGCCAGGGCACCCTGCCGATCCCCGATCTCGGCAACCTCAACATCCTGATCGGCTTCGGCATCGCGTTCATCGGCTTCCTGATGACGACGCGCTGGCGCTGAGCCTCCCCCAGTCGTGAACGACGCCCCGTCCGGTCCGCCGACGGGGCGTTCGTCGTCGGTGGAGCGTCTGCGCGCCGCCGGCTGCGTCTTCGCCGAGGAGGAGGCGGGCCTGCTCGAGGAGGCCGCCGACTCCTCCTCCGACCTCGAGCTGCTGCTCCGCCGCCGCGAGACGGGCGAGCCCCTCGAGCAGATCCTCGGCTGGGTCGCCTTCCGCGGCCTGCGCGTCCCCGTCGCACCCGGCGTCTTCGTGCCCCGCGTGCGCACCGAGTGGCTGGTCGACTGCGCCCTGGAGATCCTCCCGGAGGGCGCCGTGGTGCTCGACCTCTGCTGCGGATCCGGCGCCCTCGCCCGGTCGATCTCCGAGGAGCGGCCGGACGTCCGCCTGCTCGCGGCCGACCTCTCCCCCGCCGCCGTCGCCTGCGCGCGCCGCACGCTCGCAGGCCGCGCCGACGTCCACGAGGGCGACCTCTTCGACGCGCTCCCCGGGAGTGAGCGCGGGCGGATCGACGTCGTCGTCGTCAACGCCCCCTACGTCCCCTCCGCGGCGATCGCGCTCATGCCGCCGGAGGCCCGGGTGCACGAGCCGATGCTCACGCTCGACGGCGGGTCGGACGGGCTCGCCCTGCACCGCCGTATCGCTCAGGAGGCGGGGGCGTGGCTCGCACCCCACGGCGTCGTCGTGATCGAGGTCGGCGCGGATCAGGCCGCTGCGAGTGCCTCGGCGTTCCAGGCGGCCGGGTTCGCCACCTCGCTGCACCGCGACGACGACCGTGAGGCGACGGCCCTGGTGGCCGTCCGCCGGAGAACTACACCGCTGTAATTATCCCCAGCTGTGGAATCTCCTGTGGAGAACTCCGCGGTCTCCGCCGCGCTGGCCTGCTCGAGGCGCGAAGTGCCCCGATCGGCACCAGCCCGCCGGTTCTCGGACGCGCCGCCGTCCCCGGATCGTCCTCCCGAGGAGGACACCCGGAACGTTCTCCCCAGTGTTAACAACTCTGTGGATAACTTCCTCCCCACCTGTTGAGAGCACCTGTGGACAGCGGTGGAGACGGTCGCCGCGGGAACGACGAAGCGGCGGGCCCGGGAGTGCGCGAGGCACTGCCGGACCCGCCGCTGCGGGAGGGGGGATCAGCCGAGGACGTAGGCGCCCGCGGTGATCGCCACCAGTCCGACTCCGATGAGCCCGACGAGGAGGTTCTGCGTGCGCCGCTGGGCGCGCTGCCGGGTCTTCGTGAAGACCAGCCCGATGAGCGCGCCCGCCACCAGACCGCCGACGTGCGCCTGCCACGCCACGTTCATCCCGGGCAGGAAGCCGATGACGAGGTTCAGTCCGACCAGCACCAGCAGCTGCGACGCCTGACCGCCCAGATGCCGGAGGATCACCAGGTACGCGCCCATCAGCCCGAAGATCGCACCGGAGGCGCCGATCACCGGGGTCAGCGGGTTCGCGAGGAGCAGGACGCCCACCGACCCGGCGAAACCGCTCAGGAGGAAGAGGGTGAGGTACCGCCCGCGGCCCAGCATCCGCTCGAGCACCATGCCGAACACCCACAGCGTGTACATGTTCAGCACCAGGTGGAACGGGATGACGATGAAGAGCGACGTGCTGTGGAGGAACACCGAGGTGAGCATCCGCCACGGCTCGAAGCCGGCACCGAAGCCGGGGAGCGTGTAGGCGGGGGCGTACAGGAGCGCGTTGACCGCCGGCCCGCCGACGAAGGGAAGGATCTCGACGATCCACAGCACGATGCAGAGCGCGATGATCGCGTAGGTCACCGTCGGCTGGTCGGCACGGGTCATGGCCCGCACGCGGGAGAGGAGGGGACCGCGGGTGCGCGGTGCGGTGGCGCGCTGCTGCGCCATGTCGTCCGGGCAGATCACGCCGACCGGAGCCGGCGTCTGGCACTCGCCGCAGATGGTGCGGCCGCACCGCTGGCATCGCACGAAGCTCTGCCGGTCGGGGTGTCGGTAGCAGGAGTAGGTGCTGCTCGGCGGGACCTGGGTCACGGACGTGCCTCCGGGGAGAACGAGGGCCGGGCCCTGACGGACCCGGCCCTCGAATGAGTGGTGGATGAGGCGATCAGACCTCGGTGATCTCGACGCTCTCGATCACGACGTCCTCGAGCGGCTTGTCACGGCCGTCGGTGGGAACAGCCGAGAGCGACTGCACGAGCTTCTTCGACTCCTCGTCGGCGACGGCGCCGAAGATGGTGTGCTTGCCCTGGAGCCAGGTGGTCGGCGCCACGGTGATGAAGAACTGCGAGCCGTTGGTGCCGCGGCCCGCCTGCTTGCCGGCGTTCGCCATCGCGAGGATGTAGGGCTGGGTGAAGTCGAGCTCCGAGTTGATCTCGTCGTCGAACTGGTACCCCGGGCCGCCGATGCCCTGACCGAGCGGGTCGCCGCCCTGGAGCATGAAGTCGGGGATGATGCGGTGGAAGACGGTGCCGTTGTAGAGCGGCTCCTTCGTCTTCGCACCCGTGGCGGGGTGGGTCCACTCGATGTCGCCGGTCGCGAGACCGACGAAGTTGCGGACCGTCTTGGGAGCGTGGTTCCCGTAGAGGTTGACGACGATGTCGCCCTTGTTGGTGTGGAACGTCGCGACTGCGGTGTGCAAAGGCATGCTCGGATTCTCGCACAGCGCGTCTGTAGGCCCCTGCAACGCCCGGTGTCAATGCGCTGGGTGCGCGATGCGGACGCCGATCGATGAGTGGCAGTATTGAGGCGTTCGCTGCTCGTAGCCGATGGAGGACCAACATGGGTCTGTCACGTAAGCACAAGAAGGACCTCAAGCGTCTTCGCAAGAACGCCGAGGCGGTCTGGGGCGAGCAGCAGGAGGTGCTGGCGCACGCGGCCTCCGTGCTCGAGAAGAGCCGCCGCCACGCGTCGAAGTACGCCAAGAAGGAGCTCGTCCCCTTCGTCAAGGACACGTACGACTCGCGCGTCAAGCCGGTCTACGACAACGGCGTCTCGGCCGTCGAGGGCACGTACTCCTCGGCCCGCCACGCCTACAAGCACAAGGTCGTCCCGACCTTCGCCGCTGTGGGCGGCACGGCCGCCGCCGCCTTCGAGGCCGCCAAGGACTCGAAGAACCGCGCGAAGCTCGCCGAGATCTCGAAGGCGCGCTGGGAGGAGCTCACCACTCCCCCGAAGAAGAAGAGCAAGGTCGGCACGGTCTTCGCGATCGGCGCCGCGCTGGTTGCCGTCGGCGGCATCGGCTACGCCGTCTGGCAGACGTTCCGCGCCGACGACGAGCTGTGGGTCGCCGAGGACGAGCCGCAGAGCGCCGCGCAGAACGCGGCCTCGACCGCTTCCTGACGTTCTCGTCGCTGGAGCCGGGCCCCTCAAGGGGTCCGGCTCCTTCGCATGCCCGGGTTAGGCTTCTGCGGTGGACATCCGGGTCGCCGCGTACGGCGTGATCATCGACGGTGAGCGGATGCTGCTCGCGCACTGGAGCCAGGGCCCCTGGTCGGCCTGGACGCTTCCGGGCGGCGGGATCGACGAGGGCGAGTCGCCCGCCGACGCCGCGGTCCGCGAGATCTTCGAGGAGACGGGCTACCGTGCCGAGCTCGAGGCCCTCATCGGCGTGGACTCGCACGTGATCCCCGCGCACCGCCGCAGCGACCCCGAGGCCGGCCCCCTGCACGCCATCCGCGTCGTGTACCGCGCCCGCATCGTGGGCGGGGAGCTCACGCACGAGGTGGACGGCTCCACGGACGCCGCCGCCTGGTTCCCCCTGAGCGACGTCGAGGAGCTGGAGCGCGTCGAGCTCGTCGACGCGGCCCTCACCATGAACGAGGCCTGGCTCCTCCGCTGACGGTGCCCGGGAATCCCCGGCCGCGCCCCGGCGTTCCCTTCGTCGTGATCGTCGAGCTCTACACCTCCGCCTTCTGCGGCGCCTGCCATGCCGCGCGCTCGGTGCTGGAGCGCGCCGCGGAGCTCGTCCCCGCCGCCGAGATCCGCGAGCGCGACGTGGCCTTCCACCCCGTCGAGGCCGAGGCCGCCGGCATCCGCTCGACCCCCACGGTCGTCGTGCGGGACACGGCCGGAGAGGTGGTCTTCCGAGCGGAGGGCGCTCCCTCCCTTCCGCAGGCTCTCGCCGCTCTGGCCCTCGCCCTGCCCGCGTAGGGTGGCCGCGGGAGGACCCATGCACCGTCGCGCCGCGCTCGCGAGCACCGTCGTTCTGCTCGGCAACCTCGCGCTCTCGGGGTGCGCCTCCGAGGAGCCGGTGACCACGGCCGCGGTCGGGCTCGGACGGGGCGGCGAGCGAGGCGAGGTCCTCGGGGTCGTCGTCGTGTGCTCGGGGTCCGTCGACGGCCTCGACCTCGCCGCCTCCGACTCCGCCCCCCTGACCATCGGCGACGGGCTGCGGAGGGTCACCCGCTGGGTCTCCCCGTCCCCGGTCACGCAGCTGGGCGCGACCGACCTCTCCGGATCCACGGTCTGGCCGGCCGACACGGTGATCGAGCGGTTCCCGCTCGGCGTCGACCTCGCGCTGGGCGCCTACGCGACCGACCGCTCCGTGCTCGCCCGCCCGGTCGTCTTCACGGCCGAGCAGTTCGACACGCTCTCCGTCGGTGAGATCATCGTCGGCGACATCCGCGACGGCACGTCCGAGACCCTCTCGGTCCAGCAGTTCCTCGGCCTCGCCTGCGTGGACCGCTGAGCGGGCGACTCGGCCGTCCGAGTGGCGACCTCGATCGCGGGGACCGCACGGTCGGCGACAGGAGAGGCCGCCGAAGACCTCGACACGGTGACCCCGCGACGGCGGAGGACCCGGAGTGCCGTGGGCCGGTGGACCAGAAGTGCCGACGAAGGGGGAGCACCCGCGAGCGGGGAGGAAGTGTGGAGCCTAGGAGATTCGAACTCCTGACATCCTGCTTGCAAAGCAGGCGCTCTACCAACTGAGCTAAGGCCCCGGGCCGGAGACGGGGCGATCCGTCTCCGAGAGTCGAACGGCCCGCCACCGCGAGGTGACGGGCCGTTCGGACCGGGTGGGGGTACCAGGACTTGAACCTGGGACCTCTTCATTATCAGTGAAGCGCTCTAACCGCCTGAGCTATACCCCCGGAATGGCCAGAGGAGACTCTACCCGACATCGAGCAGGAATCCCAATCGGCCGGACCGTGCGCCCTACTGGTTGGTGAAGCCCACCAGGAGGCCGCCGGTGATCTTGACGCTGAGGTTGTACAGCAGCGCCACGATCGCGCCGAGCGCGGTGGTGACGATGGTGTTCAGCACCGCGACGACGATCGCGAAGCCCATGACCTGCGGCAGCGAGATGATCGTGTTGAGGTCGAACGCCTCGGCGCCGGCGATGTCCTGCACGAGGCCGTTGACCTCGTCGAACACTCCCGTCTGGGCCAGGACCGTGTAGACCAGGTAGACGACGACGATCGTGATGATCGCGAGCGTCAGGCCCAGCAGGAACGAGAGCTTCACGGCCGACCAGAAGTCGACGTAGACCAGCTTCAGGCGGACCTGCTTCGCCGCCGGGCTCTTCGCGGACTTCCTGGCGAGCTTCTCGGCGACGGTGCTACTCATCTACGGACCCATCCTCCTCCGACACCGGGGCGGACTCGGCCGGCGCCGCGGCGTCGGGATCCTCGTCCTGGGCGTCGAGATTGCGTTCGGTGTTCTTGGCGAGTGCGATGATGCGGTCGTCCTCAGCGAATCGTGCGAAGACGACTCCCATGGTGTCGCGACCCTTGGCCGGTACCTCGGCCACCGCAGAGCGTACCACCTTGCCGCTGGCGAGCACGACGAGCACCTCGTCGTCCTCTCCGGTGATGATGGCGCCCACGAGGTCGCCGCGCTTCTCCTCCAGCTTGGCCACCTTGATGCCCAGCCCGCCGCGTCCCTGGAGGCGGTACTGGTCGACCGCGGTGCGCTTGGCGTAGCCGCCCTCGGTGACCACGAACACGAAGCCCTCGTCACTGACGACGTTGGCGTCGAGGAGGCGGTCCTCTCCGCGGAACGACATGCCGCGGACTCCGGAGGTGGAGCGGCCCATCGGACGCAGCGCCTCGTCGGACGCGGTGAAGCGGATCGACATGCCCTTGCGGGAGACCAGCAGCACGTCGCTGTCCTCCTCGACCAGGAGCGCCGAGACGAGCTCGTCGCCGTCGCGCAGCTTGATCGCGATGATGCCGCCGGAGCGGTTCGTGTCGTACTCCGAGAGGGCCGTCTTCTTCACGAGGCCGTCGCGCGTGGCGAGCACGAGGTAGCGGGCCGCCTCGTAGTCGCGGATGTCGAGGATCTGCGCGATCTGCTCCCCCGGCTCGAGCGCGAGCAGGTTCGCGATGTGCTGGCCCTTGGCGTCGCGGCCGGCCTCCTGCAGCTCGTAGGTCTTGGCGCGGTACACGCGGCCGGTGTTCGTGAAGAACAGGAGCCAGTGGTGCGTGGTGGTGACGAAGAAGTGCTCGACGATGTCGTCGGCCTTCAGCTGCGCGCCGCGCACGCCGCGGCCGCCGCGGTGCTGCGCCCGGTAGGAGTCGCTCCGGGTGCGCTTGAGGTAGCCGCCGCGGGTGACGGTGACGACCATCTCCTCCTCGGGGATCAGGTCCTCGACGCTCATGTCACCGTCGAACCCGAAGAGGATCTCGGTGCGGCGGTCGTCGCCGAAGCGGTCGACGATCTCGTCGAGCTCGTCCGAGATGATCGTGCGCTGGCGCTCCGGGCTCGCGAGGATCGACTTGTAGTCCTCGATCTCGGCCTGGATCCGGTCGTGCTCGTCGATGATCTTCTGGCGCTCGAGGGCCGCGAGGCGGCGCAGCTGCATGTCGAGGATGGCGCGGGACTGCACCTCGTCGATGTCGAGCAGCTCCATCAGGCCGTCGCGCGCCTCCTCCACGGTGGGGGAGCGGCGGATGAGGGCGATGACCTCGTCGAGCGCATCGAGCGCCTTGAGGTAGCCGCGCAGGATGTGGATCCGCGCCTCCGCCTCGTCGAGGAGGTACTGGGTGCGGCGCACGATGACCTCGACCTGGTGGTCGACCCACGCGCGGATGAAGCCGTCGAGCGAGAGCGTGCGCGGGATGCCGTCGACGATCGCGAGCATGTTCGCGCCGAAGTTCTCCTGCAGCGGCGTGTGCTTGTAGAGGTTGTTCAGCACCACCTTCGCCACGGCGTCGCGCTTGAGGACGACGACGAGGCGCTGGCCGGTGCGACCGGAGGTCTCGTCGCGGATGTCGGCGATGCCCGAGACGCGCCCGTCCTTGACCAGCTCGGCGATCTTGATCGCCAGGTTGTCCGGGTTCACCTGGTACGGCAGCTCGGTGACGACGAGGCAGGTGCGGCCCTGGATCTCCTCGATGGAGACGACGGCGCGCATCGTGATCGAGCCGCGGCCGGTGCGGTACGCGTCCTGGATGCCGCGGACGCCGAGGATCTGCGCACCGGTGGGGAAGTCGGGTCCCTTGATCCGCTGCAGCAGCGCCTCGAGGAGCTCCTCGCGCGTCGCGTCGGGGTTCTCGAGCGCCCACTTGGCGCCGGCGGCGACCTCGCGCAGGTTGTGCGGCGGGATGTTGGTCGCCATGCCGACCGCGATGCCGACGGAGCCGTTGACGAGGAGGTTCGGGAACCGGGCCGGCAGGATCGCCGGCTCGCGCGTGCGGCCGTCGTAGTTGTCCTGGAAGTCGACGGTGTTCTTGTCGATGTCGCGGACCATCTCGAGCGCGAGCGGCGCCATCTTGGTCTCGGTGTACCGGGGGGCGGCGGCGCCGTCGTTGCCGGGGGAGCCGAAGTTGCCCTGCCCGAGCGCGAGCGGGTAGCGGAGGCTCCACGGCTGCACCAGGCGGACCAGCGCGTCGTAGATCGCGGAGTCGCCGTGCGGGTGGAACTGGCCCATCACGTCGCCGACGACGCGCGAGCACTTCGAGAACGCCTTGTCGGGACGGTAGCCGCCGTCGTACATGGCGTAGATCACGCGGCGGTGCACGGGCTTCAGGCCGTCGCGCACCTCCGGCAGGGCTCGCCCGACGATGACGCTCATCGCGTAGTCGAGGTAGGAGCGCTGCATCTCGAGCTGCAGGTCGACCGGCTCGATCTTGTCGTGACCGTGGATCACCACACCGGTCTCGGTGACGATGTCGTCGCTCTCGTCCGGGCCGGTGGGGGTGGTGGGTTCTTCTGCCATGGTCTCTGGTCTCTCAGGTGGGTCCGTGCCCCGGAGGAGCGGGGGCGGCGGTCGCGCTGGGTGTCAGGTGTGTCGTCGGTGTGCGGGCCGGTGAGGGCCTCTGTCGCGTTCTGGTCGAGGATGCGGCCCATCGAGGGCCGCCGTCACGTGTTCGAGGTGGTCGCGAGGGCGGTCCACTGGACCGCCCGGCCGCCGCCTCTCGAAGGACGTCCGCTTCCTCGACGTCTAGATGTCGAGGAAGCGCACGTCCTTCGCATTCTTCTGGATGAAGGAGCGGCGGGACTCGACGTCCTCGCCCATGAGGGTGGAGAAGATCTCGTCGGCCGCGGCCGCGTCGTCGAGCGTGACCTGGAGGAGGGTCCGCGTGGCGGGGTCCATCGTGGTCTCCCACAGCTCCTTGTAGTCCATCTCGCCGAGGCCCTTGTAGCGCTGGATGCCGTTCTCCTTGGGCATGCGCTTGTTGGTCGCCGAGCCGTGCGCGATCAGGGCGTCGCGCTCGCGGTCGCTGTAGACGTACTCGTGCGGGGAGTTCGACCACTTGAGGCGGTACAGCGGCGGCTGCGCGAGGTACACGTAGCCGAGGTCGATCAGCGGGCGCATGTAGCGGAAGAGGAGCGTCAGCAGCAGCGTCGTGATGTGCTGGCCGTCGACGTCGGCGTCGGCCATCAGGATGATCTTGTGGTACCGCGCCTTGTCGGGGTTGAAGTCCTCGCCGATGCCGGCGCCGAACGCCGTGATCATCGCCTGGACCTCGTTGTTGCCGAGAGCACGGTCGAGCCGCGCCTTCTCGACGTTGAGGATCTTGCCGCGGAGGGGGAGGATCGCCTGCGTCTCGGGGTTGCGGCCCTGCACCGCGGATCCGCCCGCCGAGTCGCCCTCGACGATGAAGATCTCGGAGATCGACGGGTCCTTGGACTGGCAGTCCTTGAGCTTGCCCGGCATGCCGCCGCCCTCGAGCAGGCCCTTGCGGCGGGCGGTCTCGCGCGCCTTGCGCGCCGCCATGCGGGCCGAGGCCGCCTGGATCGCCTTGCGGATGATGTCCTTCGCCTGGCTCGGGTTGCGGTCGAACCAGTCGGCCAGCTGCTCGCCGGCCACGCGCTGCACGAACGCCTTCGCCTCGGTGTTGCCGAGCTTCGTCTTGGTCTGGCCCTCGAACTGCGGCTCGCCGAGCTTGATCGACACGACGGCGGTGAGGCCCTCGCGGATGTCGTCGCCCGAGAGGTTCTCGTCCTTCTCCTTGAGCAGGTTGTTCGCGCGCGCGTAGCGGTTGACCAGCGTGGTCAGCGCGGCGCGGAAGCCCTCCTCGTGGGTGCCGCCCTCGTGGGTGTTGATGGTGTTGGCGTAGGTGTGGACGCTCTCGGTGTAGGCGGTGGTCCACTGCATCGCGACCTCGAGCGAGATGCGGCGCTCGGTGTCCTCGGACTCGAAGTCGATGATCTCGGAGTGCACGAGGTCCGACTTCTTCAGCGAGTTGATGTACTCGACGTAGTCGACGAGGCCCTTCTCGTAGTGGAAGACGTCGGTCCGGTCGCCCTCGGTCTCGTTCTCGCCCTCCCCCTCGAACTCGACCTCGTTCTGGTCGGTCAGCGCGATGCGCAGGCCCTTGTTGAGGAACGCCATCTGCTGGAAGCGCGCGCGCAGGGTCTCGTAGTCGAACTCGACCGTCTCGAAGATGCCGGCGTTGGGCCAGAAGGTGATCGTCGTGCCGGTCTCGTCGCTGGCCTCGCCCTTCTCGAGCGGGGCGTCCGGCACTCCGTCGGTGAAGCTCATCCGGTACACGGCGCCCTGGCGCTTGACCTCGACGTCGAGTCGCGTCGACAGCGCGTTGACCACGGAGGAGCCGACGCCGTGCAGGCCGCCGGAGACCGCGTAGCCGCCGCCGCCGAACTTGCCGCCGGCGTGCAGCACGGTGAGGACCAGCTCGACCGTGGAGATGCCCTCGGTCGGGTGCATGTCGACCGGGATGCCGCGGCCGTTGTCGGAGACGGTGACGCCTCCGTCGGCGCGCATCAGGATCTCGATGTTGTCGCAGTAGCCCGCGAGCGCCTCGTCGACGGCGTTGTCGACGATCTCGTAGACCAGGTGGTGCAGACCGCGCGGACCCGTGGATCCGATGTACATGCCGGGGCGCTTGCGGACCGCCTCGAGGCCCTCGAGGACCTGGATCTGGTTCGCGCCGTAGTCGCCGGACGACTTGGTCGACATGCTCTCGTGCGGAGCGGAGGGGGCTGCTGAGCCGTTCGCGTCCAGGTCGTTCGCTGCGGGTGACGTGGAGTCGTTCGGCTCGTGAGTCATAGCTGTGGAGTTCTCCTCTGACGGTCCGTCGCGACGCGCACGGTGATCTGGAGATCGCCCGCGCGGCGGCGTCACTGCGGTTCGGCGGCCCTCCATTCTACCGCGTGCCGGGTCGATCCGAAGCGCTGGACGGCGATCTGAGGCGCGAAAGATCGGCGGTCGACCGAAAATGCGTCCTCAGCCGTAGGTGTCGCGCGGACCACGCCCTGGAATCGACCTGGGACCCTTTTTCCAGTTCGGGACGTCCGGGCCCTGGAAACGGATCGACGCGATGCCCGCGTCGGGGAAGTTCACCGCGATGTGGTTCATGATCTCGATCCGCATCAGCCGGAGCTGCGTCGACCACGCCGTGGACTCGCACGCGACCGTCAGCACGCCGTCGACGACGCCCACCGGAGTCGAGTGCTTCGCGGTCTCCTCGCCGGCGATCGCCGTCCACGACGACATCAGGTCGCCCTGCGCCAGCGGCGCCGTCCAGCCGAGCTTCACGGTGAGGGAGTCGAGGACGTCGCCGAGGTCGTGCGGGTCGCGGCCCTTGCCGAACGGGATCGCGTCGCCCTTGGGCTCGGCGCGCTCGACGGTCTTCCGGATGCGGCGCGGGCCGTCGGCGCCGAACACCTCCTTGAGGTGGCGGTAGACGCGGGCGGCCTCTGAGTCTGGTGCGGGGGTTCCGCGGCGGGGGGAGTCAGCCATCGGACGGCTCCGACGGGGCGGGGAGTCAGCCATCGGACGGCTCCGACGGGGCGGGCGGCTCCGGGGACGCGGGATCTGTGGACGCCGGCGCTGGGGACGCGGGCTCCGCGGAGGACGCCGCGGCGGAGGAGACGGCGCCAGGAGAAGGGGAAACGGACGAGACCGGATCGGGAGAAGAGGAGCGGGAGGACTCGGGACCGGGAGGAGGGGAGTCGGAGGACACCGGATCGGACGAGGCGGAGTCGGGTGCGATCGGCTCCGGCACGGCGATCGGCGCGGCGGTGGCGCCCGTGCCGACGATCCGGCCGGCCTCGATCCGCACGGTGTGCGCGGCCAGCGCCTCCGGGACGTCGTCGAAGACGGCCGCGGTGATCAGGACCTGCTCGTAGTCGGCGACCACCGAGGCGAGGCGCTCGCGCCGGCGCGCGTCCAGCTCGGCGAAGACGTCGTCGAGCATCAGCACCGGATCGCCCATGGGGGAGTCGCGCCGGAGCAGCTCCGCGGCGCCCAGCTTCAGCGCCAGGGCGAACGACCAGCTCTCGCCGTGGCTGGCGTAGCCCTTGGCCGGCAGCGCGTTCAGCTCGAACTGCACGTCGTCGCGGTGCGGGCCGACGAGGGAGACGCCCCGGTCGAGCTCGCGGCGTCGCACCCCGGCCAGCGCGGACGCGAACGCCTCCGCCAGTCCCTCGCCCGCCGCCGGTGACGCGGCGCCCGGCTGCTCCACGGGCTCGCCGTCGTCGTCGACCGCGCCCTCGATGCTCAGGCGGGAGCGGAGCACCGGACGCTGGTCGGCACCGGCGACCGCCTCGTACGCGGCGCGCACGGGTCCGCTCAGTTCCTCCACCAGGGTGAGGCGCGACTGCATGATCTCGGTCCCGAGCGCGATCAGGCGCTCGTCCCAGATGTCGAGGGTGCCGAGCTTCGACGGGTCGCGGACGCCGCTCGCGCGCGCCGACTTGAGCAGCGAGTTGCGCTGGCGCAGCACCCGCTCGTAGTCGGCCTGGACGGCGCTCATCCGCGGGGAGCGGAGGATCACCAGCTGGTCGAGGAAGCGGCGGCGGGCCGACGGGTCGCCGCGGATGAGGAGGAGGTCCTCCGGGGCGAAGAGGACGCTGGAGAAGAAGCGGGGGAGCTCGCGCGGCTTGATCCCGCCGCGGTTGATCTGCGCGCGGTTGGGGGAGGAGCGGTTGATCTGCACCTCGGCCAGCAGGTCGCGCTCGCCGTTGCGGAGGCGGGCGCGCACCACGGCGCTGTCCCGGCCGGCGCGGATGAGCGCCTGGTCGCTCGACACGCGGTGCGAGCCCAGGGTGGAGAGGTAGCCGAGCGATTCGACGAGGTTCGTCTTGCCCTGGCCGTTGCGGCCGACGAAGAGGTTCGGTCCGGGCACGAGCTCGACGTCGACCGACTCGTAGTTCCGGAAGTCGCTGAGCGCCAGCTGCGTCACCTGCACGTCGCGCTCCTCTCCTCCACCCGTCGTCGCGGGCCTTCCCTGCACCCCTGCGGGCTCCTCGCCCGTCCCGATCGGCCGATCCACCCGCTCCGGCGCCTGCGGTCCGCTCTCCCCCTGCCGGCCTGGCCTGCGCCCCCGGTCTCGACACACCCCTGCGGGCTACTCGACCGACACGGCGGCGGAACCGTCCGGGACGCGGATCCCGATACGCCCCTCCGGGGCCACTACTCGCTCACCATGATCGGCCGAGCCCCGTCCCCGCCCGTGAAGGCGGCCGCAGGCTCGCCGCCCGACGTCGGTAGCAAGGTGGAGGCGGCCGGAGGCCCGCCGCCCCCGTGAGAGCATCCCTGCCTCACGGGGGCGGCGGGCCGCAGTCCGCCGTCCGTCACCGGCCCTGCGGAACGCGCCCCCCTCCGGAAGCCGACCGCCGTGAGGACTGCCGGAGGCAGTCCTCACCAGCCGACTCAGTCGACGGCCTTGACGGAGTGCCCGCCGAACTGGTTGCGGAGCGCTGCGACGGCCTTCATCGCGGGGGAGTCCTCCTGGCGGGAGACGAAGCGGGCGAAGATCGAGGCGCTGATCGTGGGCACCGGGACGGCGTTGTTGATGGCCTCCTCGATGGTCCAGCGGCCCTCGCCCGAGTCCTGCACGTAGCCCTCGATGTTCTTGAAGTCCGGGTCCTGCTCGAGGGCGCGGACGAGGAGCTCGAGCAGCCAGGAGCGCACGACCGTGCCGCGCTGCCAGGCCTTGAAGGTGCCGGTGACGTCCTTGATGATGTCGCTGCGGGTCTCGAGCAGCTCGTAGCCCTCGGCGAACGCCTGCATCAGGGCGTACTCGATGCCGTTGTGGACCATCTTCGCGTAGTGGCCGGCGCCGACCTCGCCGACGTGGACGAAGCCCTCCTCGCGGGGGCCCTCGGGGCGCAGCGCGTCGAAGACGGGCATGGCGTACTCGACGAGCTCCTTCGGGCCGCCGACCATCAGGCCGTAGCCGTTCTGGAGTCCCCAGACGCCGCCGGAGACGCCCGCGTCGATGTAGTGGATGCCCTTGGGCTTCAGCAGCGCGTCGTGCTTGAAGTCCTCGGTGAAGCGGGAGTTGCCGCCGTCGATGACGAGGTCGCCCTCGCTGAGCTTCTCCGACAGGTCCTTGACGACCGCGTCGGTGATCTCGCCGGCCGGCACCATCACCCAGACGATGCGGGGCGAGGGGAGTGCGGCGATCATCTCGTCGAGAGAGGCCGCGTCCGAGACGTCGGGATTGCGGTCGTAGCCGGTGACCTCGAGCCCCTTGGAGCGGAGGCGGGAGCGCATGTTGTCGCCCATCTTGCCGAGGCCGACGAGTCCGATGTGCATGGTGAACCTTCCTGGATTCGTTGTCCGGCGGGCGGGCGCTCGTCGGGAGCGGGGCGGTCGCGGCTCTGCGATCCGGGGAGTGGTCAGCGCAGCAGCAGGTTGGGCTGGAGCAGGTAGCGGTAGCTGTCGCTGCCGGGCTGCTCCCGCGAGGTCTGCGCGGTGATCAGGACGGGGCCGGGCTTGTTGGGGTTCTCGGTCTTCGTGAACGCGATGCGCACGAACTCCGAGTGGACGGCGGCGAGGCCGTCGAGCAGGAACTGCGGCTTGAGCGAGACGACCACGTCGTCGCCGGTCACGATCGCGTCGATGCTCTCGGACGCCTGCGCCTGCTCGGAGCCGATGGCCTCGAGGGTGAGGCCGTCGCTGCTGAAGCTGAAGCGGAGGGCCGCCTCGCGCTCGAGCACGAGCGAGACGCGGCGGGTGGCCTCGATGAGGTCGCTGGTCGACATGACCGCGTAGTTCTCGACGGAGGCGGGGAAGAGGCGCTTCACGGGCGGGAAGTTGCCCTTGATCAGCAGCGACGTGACGGTCTTGCGGTCCGCGGTGAAGGCGATCAGCTCGCGCTCGTCGCGGTTGGTGATCGCGACGGAGACGGTGCCGGAGTGGCCGAAGGTCTTGCCGACCTCCTGCAGCGTGCGCGCGGGCACGAGGGCGGTGAGCGGCTGGGTGGGCGCGGGGTTGTCCCCGTTGTCCCAGTCGATCTCGCGGACGGCGACGCGGTAGCGGTCCGTCGCGACGAGGCCGATCGTGTTCTCGGTGATCTCGAGCTGCACGCCGGTGATGACGGGGGTCACGTCGTCGCGGGAGGCGGCTACCGCCACCTGCGAGACGGCGGCCGCGAAGGCGTCGGCCGGGACGAGGCCGGTGGAGGCGTCGATCTCGGGGATGCTCGGGTACTCCTCCACGGGCATCTGCAGGAGCGTGAAGTGCGCCGAGCCGGCCGAGACCGAGACGCGCGACTCCTCCGTGGCGATGCGCACGGGAGCGTTGGGGAGGCGGTTCGCGATGTCGGCGAGCAGACGGCCCGAGACGAGCACGGTCCCCGTCTCCTCCACGTCGGCCGCGATCTGTGTCTGCGCGGACACCTCGTAGTCGAAGGAGGACAGCGTCAGACCCTCGGAGGTCGCCTCGATGAGGACTCCGGAGAGGATCGGCAGGGTCGTGCGCTGCGGAAGCAGCTTGACCGCGAAGGACACCGCCTCGCTGAAGACATCGCGGTTGGCTTGGAACCTCACGAGTACACCCCTGACGAGTCGCGGACGAAGACCGTCGCCCATCGTACCCGCCGGGCTCGACGAGCTCGGAAGGGGGTGGACCGCCGAGCACTCCCGAGCCGCTGTGGAGAGGTTGCCGGTCGAGGCTTCATTAAAGAGAGAACTGCGTTAACAGTGTTAACACGTGTGGAAACTGTGGAAAACGCTTCGGACCCCTACTCCTGGGTGGGATCGGAGGGACCCGCCCCTGTGGAGGGAGTGTGAGCGGGCCCGTGGACGCCCTGTGGAGCGATCCGGGCCGACCTGTCGCCCTCCACAGGCGGGCTCTCCCGGCGCACAGTCCCGAGGCGGTTGTCCACAGTTATCCACAGGTTCCTCACACTGTGGAAATCGGCCCTCCGAGGCGCGCGAGGCGGCGTGTCCGAGGCCCGCCTGGTGGGTCGAGGAGTCCGTCGACGACGTCTCCGGGTCACGACGGAGACCGTCGAACGCGGCTCGCGCCGTCCGAGCGGCGCGGAAGACGATGCGCGCTCCCTCTCCCCTGCGCTGCTCTCCTGGCCGTCGCACGGCGGATCGACACCGTCCGATCGCACGCCGGCCGCTCAGCCGCTCACCCGGACCCCTTGAGCACGTGCGGTTCATGCTGGTCGAGTAGCCCCAGCGAGCCGTATCGAGACCCCCGCCAGCGCCTTCGCCTGACCTCCACGCGCGCCGACACCGACGTCCTGCTGCTCGCGCCGCGATCCCCGTCGCTCCCTCCCCTCACACGAGGAAAGGGGAGCGACTACCCGACCACCGCGCACGGACGCCGATGGACCCCGGGGCACGCCACCCGGGACAGGTGGTCCCGGGGACCGTACGACTGCCGGCTAGCGGTTCGTCTTGATGCGGGTGGTCAGCTCGGTGACCTGGTTGTAGATGCTGCGGCGCTCCTTCATGAGCTCCGAGATCTTCTTGTTCGCGTACATGACCGTGGTGTGGTCGCGGTTGCCGAACAGCTGGCCGATCTTGGGCAGCGAGAGGTTCGTCAGCTCGCGGCACAGGTACATGGCGATCTGGCGCGCGGTGGCGACGGCCTGCGAGCGCGACGAGCCGTAGAGGTCGTCGACCGTGAGCTTGAAGTAGTCCGCGGTGTGGTTGATGATGTCGACCGGCGAGATGACGTTGTCCTCGTCGAGCGTGATCAGGTCCTTGAGCACCGTCTGCACGAGCGACATGTCGACCGGCGTGCGGTTCAGGCTCGCGAACGCGGTGACGCGGATGAGCGTCCCCTCGAGCTCGCGGATGTTGCTCGACACCTTCGACGCCATGAACTCGAGGATGTCGTCGGGCACGAGCAGCTTCTCGCTGACCGCCTTCTTGCGGAGGATCGCGATGCGGGTCTCGAGGTCGGGAGCCTGCACATCGGTGATGAGGCCCCACTCGAAGCGCGAGCGCATCCGGTCCTCGAAGCCCGTCAGGGCCTTCGGCGGCAGATCGGACGTGATCACGACCTGCTTGTTGTGGTCGTGCAGCTGGTTGAAGGTGTGGAAGAACGCCTCCTGCGTCTCCGCCTTCCCCTGCAGGAACTGGATGTCGTCGATCAGGAGGATGTCGACGTTGCGGTAGCGGCCGTGGAAGGCGTTGCCCCGGTTGTTCGCGATCGAGTTGATGAAGTCGTTCGTGAACTCCTCGCTCGAGACGTACCGCACGCGGATCCCCGGGTAGAGGCTCATCGCGTAGTGGCCGATGGCGTGGAGGAGGTGCGTCTTGCCGAGCCCGGAGTCGCCGTAGACGAAGAGCGGGTTGTAGGCCTTGGCGGGAGCCTCGGCGACGGCGACGGCCGCGGCGTGCGCGAACCGGTTGGAGCCTCCGATGACGAAGTTGTCGAAGCTGTACTTCGGGTTCAGCCGGGTGTCGGTCGCCGGCACGGTCCGCAGCTCCTCGACCCCGCGGGTGGGCGCGACCGTCGCCGAGGAGGCGGTGATCGGCTCGAACGGGTTCATCGACTCCTGCGACGACGGGGAGCTGAGGGGCTCGTGCTCGATGTCGGGGTTCACCACGAAGGCGAACGTCGTGACGCCGAAGGAGTCGTCGAGCGTCCCGATCGCGCTGAGCAGGGGCACGCGCACGCGCTGCTCGAGCATCCCGCGGGTGAACTCGTTCGGGACTTCCAGGTAGAAGGTGCCCGCCATGATGCCCTTGGGCTCCACGAGCGAGACGAACCCGTAGAGGGGAGCGGTGATCCGCTCGTCCTGGGACAGTGCGCCGAGGATCACGTTCCACGCGTCGACCATCGACGTGTCGTCTGCCATCTGTCTCCGGTCCTGGGTGCTGTCGCTGTGAAGTCGCTGCGGGATCGCCGTCTCCGCCGGACCCGTCACCGCCCGCTGCAGGGGCGTCGCGGACCGGGCGCGGAGCCGGGTCTCGAGTGCCGCTTTCTCCACAGGGTTGTCCACCGGCCTCGAGCGATGCCTGTGCGGGCGCGGGAGGACGCGGATCCCACCTGTGGATAACTGCGGCTCAACACCGTAACGAACGGAGCCGACGGGAGACAAATCCACCACAGCGACACCCGCGTGTCAATGCGCGGAACCCCGTGTCGCGTGTGCATGATCGAGGTTTCGCGCCGTCCACATTTGACCGGTGGCGGAACAGGCCGTAGTTTAAATCAGTTGACGCCTGCCCGGGGTCGTCCGTGCGGCCCTCGCAGGCCGAGCGGATTCCGCAGCCGGGCACCCCTTCTTCCCGGAGGATCCGAGTCTCCGCCCGAGCGGGTGGTGCCGGTTCGCGCCGCGGAACACGTACGTGGAGATCTGATTATGAGCAAGCGAACCTTCCAGCCGAACAACCGTCGTCGCGCCAAGGTGCACGGCTTCCGTCTGCGCATGCGCACCCGTGCCGGCCGCGGCATCCTCAGCGCGCGCCGCGCCAAGGGGCGCACCGAGCTCTCCGCCTAGCAGCGAGCGGTACCGACCAGCGGTGCTGGCCAGAGCCAATCGCATCGTCCACGGAGGCGAGTACCGGACAGTCGTCCGTCGCGGTGTGCGGTCCACAGGACCGCACACCGTCACGTATGTCCGCCGGTCCTCCGCGGGCGATCCGGCGCGGTTCGGGTTCATCGTCGCCAAGACGGTCGGCACCGCGGTGACGCGCAACACCGTCCGCCGCCGGCTCAAGGCCGTGGCGTTCGAGCTCGTCCCCGAGATCGACCCCGGCACCCAGGTCGTCGTCCGCGCGCTGCCCGGCAGCGCCGACGCCCCCTGGTCGGAGCTGCGCTCCGAGGTGTGGTCCGCGATGGCGCGAGCCGCGCGGAAGAGCGGGGCGTCCTCGTGACCGCCGTGCTCCCCCGCCGCGAGGCCCCGTTCGCCCGGCTCGGGTGGGCGATCCTCCTGCTGCCGCGGAACATCGGCGTCCTGCTCCTGATCGTCTACCGGGCGGTCGTGTCCCCTCTCTACGGGGACGTCTGCCGTTACTACCCCTCGTGCTCCGCGTACGCGCTCCAGGCGGTCCAGCTCCACGGGCTCGTCCTCGGCTCCGTCCTCGCGGCCCGCCGTCTGCTCCGCTGCCACCCGTGGGCGGCCGGCGGCATCGACGACGTCCCGACCTCGATCCCCCTGCACCGACCGGCTTCCGGCCGGACCCGCTTCGCCGTGACGCGAGCCGGGTTCGTCGTGGGCCCTCGAAAGGACTGACCCCACTCCATGGACCTCCTCGGCACGATCCTCTGGCCCCTCAAGTGGGTGGTCGAGCTGCTCCTCGTCGCCTTCCACCAGCTGCTGACCTTCACCGGCATGGAGGCGGCCGCGGGAATCACCTGGGTCCTCTCGATCGTCGGCCTGGTCATCGTCATCCGCGCCGCGCTCATCCCGATCTTCGTCAAGCAGATCAAGAGCCAGCGCCGGATGCTCGAGGTCGCGCCCCAGCTCAAGAAGATCCAGGACAAGTACAAGGGCAAGCGCGACCAGCTGTCCCGCGAGGCGATGTCCCGCGAGACCATGGAGCTCTACAAGAAGACGGGCACCAACCCGCTCGCCTCCTGCCTGCCCCTGCTGATCCAGATGCCGATCTTCTTCAGCCTGTTCTCGGTGCTGAACGCGGCTCAGCACAGCCAGAAGGGCGTGGGCCCGCTCGACGAGACGCTCGCCCGCCAGTTCGGCGAGGCGAACCTCTTCGGCGTCGCACCGCTGCACCAGTCGATCCAGGGCGCACTCGCCGAGGGCGGCCAGGAGCCGGTCATCATCATCGCGGTGATCATGGTCGTCCTGATGACCGCGTCGCAGTTCATCACGCAGCTGCAGATCGTCTCGAAGAACATGTCGCCCGAGGCGAAGGCCTCGCCGACCTTCAAGCAGCAGCGGATCCTGCTCTACATCCTCCCCCTCGTCTTCGCCTTCTCGGGCTTCGCCTTCCCCCTCGGCGTGATGTTCTACTGGCTGACCTCGAACATCTGGACGATGATCCAGCAGTTCATCGTCATCCGGAACATGCCGACCCCGGGCAGCGAGGCCGCCAAGGCCCGCGAGGAGCGCCTGCGCCGCAAGGGCAAGCTGGTCGAGGAGACCACGGCCGCCGGCGACATCACCCTCGTCGAGAAGAAGGCCGTGCAGCGCACGCAGCCCGTGAGCAAGAACCGCTCCAAGAAGCAAGCCGGAAAGAAGTAGAGCCGCCATGACCGATCCGATGCAGACCATCACCGACGACGCGTCCGCACCCGTGGACGTGGACGCGCCCGCCGTCGACGAGGCACCCGAGTCCACGCTCTCGCAGCTCGAGGACGAGGGCGACGTCGCCGCCGACTACATCGAGGAGTTCCTCGACATCTGCGACCTCGACGGCGACATCGACATCGAGGTCCGCAACGGCCGCGCCTACCTCTCGGTCACCGCCTCCGGAGACACGAACCTCCGGGTGCTCTCCCGCCCCGACGCCGTCCAGGCACTGCAGGAGCTGACGCGCCTGGCGGTCCAGACGAAGACCGGCGCGTTCTCCCGCCTCATCCTCGACATCGGCGGCTCCCGCGACGCCCGCGAGGCGGAGCTCGCCCAGCTGGTCGACCGCGCGATCGAGCGGATCGAGGACGGCGCCACGTCGGCCTCGCTCCCGCCCATGTCGTCGTACGAGCGCAAGCTGGTCCACGACATGGTGGGCGAGCGCGGCTTCGTGTCGGAGTCGCGCGGCGAGGCGCGCGAGCGCCACACCGTCATCACCCGCGGCTGAGCGGCGTGGAGTCGACCCTCGAGGCCGAGCCCGCAGCCGCTGCGGCGATCGCCGGCGACCGCCTGCCCCTCCTGCGGCGGTTCACGGAAGCTCTCGCTGACCAGGGTGAGGAGCGCGGCCTGATCGGGCCCTTGGAGCTCCCCCGTCTCTGGACGCGGCACGTGCTCAACAGCGCCCTGGTGGCCCCTCTCCTGCGTCCGGGACTGGTGGGTGATGTCGGCAGTGGCGCGGGCCTTCCCGGGCTCGTCCTCGCCATCGTGCGGCCCGACGTCCGCTTCGTGCTCATCGAGCCGATGGAGCGTCGCGTCGTCTGGCTTCAGGAGCAGGTGGACGGACTCGGACTCGAGAATGTCTCAGTTCTTCGAGCCCGTGCTGAAGAGGCGGAGCTCGCGGAGCCTCTCGACCAGGTGACCGCTCGGGCGGTCAGCGCCCTCTCGAAGCTGATCCCGCTGACCGCGCCGCTGCTGCGGCCCGGAGGCGAGCTGGTCCTGCTGAAGGGCATCAACGCCGAGAAGGAGATCGAGGCGGCGGCCAAGCAGATCCGTCGTTTCCGGCTCTCCCCGCCCGAGGTCGTCGTGCTCGGCGACGGCGTGCTCTCCGAGGTGACGAGGGTCGTCCGGGCTACAGTGGGTTGATCGCCACGACGCCGCAGTGAGCCCCCGACTCCTCGTCCGTCGACTCCTCGGTGCTGATGTCCGTCCCACTCGCTGAGCGAAGGTTTCACGTGAAACAAACCGATTCCGCCGGTCTGACCGGAGGCTTCGATTCCTCGACTCCCCTGGCCCGGGAGATCGCGGACATGACCCGTCGGCGCGCACTGCTGAACGCCCAGCCGCTGCCCAAGCCCGAGTCGACGCGCGTCATCACGATCTCGAACCAGAAGGGCGGCGTCGGCAAGACGACGACGACTGTCAACCTCGCCGCCGGGCTCGCCCGCGGTGAGGCGAAGGTGCTCGTCATCGACCTCGATCCGCAGGGCAACGCGTCGACGGCCCTGGGCATCGAGCACCGCGCCGAGACGGCCAGCGTGTACGACGTGATCGTCAACGACACTCCCCTCGCGGACGTCGTGCAGAAGAGCCCGGAGTTCGCCTCGCTCTACGGTGTGCCGGCGACCATCCACCTGGCCGGCGCCGAGATCGAGCTGGTCTCGCTCGTCGCACGCGAGCAGCGTCTCCGCCGTGCGCTCGACCGCATGCTCGACACCATGGACGAGCCGTTCGACTACGTCTTCATCGACTGCCCGCCGTCGCTCGGTCTGCTGACCATCAACGCGTTCGTCGCCGCTCGCGAGGTGCTCATCCCGATCCAGTGCGAGTACTACGCGCTCGAGGGGCTCAGCCAGCTGCTCAAGAACATCGACTTGATCGAGCGGCACCTCAATCCGAACCTCGGTGTCTCGACGATCCTCCTGACGATGTACGACGGCCGCACGAACCTCTCCCAGCAGGTGGCAGCGGATGTCCGAGAGCACTTCCCGAAGGAGGTGCTGCGCGCGGTGATCCCGCGCAACGTGAGGATCTCGGAGGCGCCGAGCTACGGACAGAGCGTGATCAGCTACGACCCGCAGTCGTCCGGTTCGCTGGCGTATCTGGAGGCGGCCGCGGAGATCGCACGACGCGGAGCCCGGAAGACACCCGAGACGGCACACGAAGGAGAGGCACGCTGATGGCGACCAAGCGCACGGGACTCGGCCGGGGGATCGGCTCGCTCATCCCGACCAGCGACGAGTCGCGCTCCCGGCCCGTCGACGTCTTCTTCCCTGATCAGGTCGGCGATTCGGCCCGTGCCGAGGAGCTCCTCGAGGTCCCCGGAGCGCGCTTGGCGCGACTCCCCCTCGCCGACATCATCCCCAACACGGCGCAGCCGCGGTCGGTGTTCGACGAGGACGACCTCGCGGAGCTCGTCCACAGCATCCGCGAGTTCGGAGTGCTGCAGCCGATCGTCGTCCGGCCCGTGACGGCTCGCGGCGGAGCGAAGTACGAGCTCGTCATGGGTGAGCGCCGGTTCCGCGCCTCGAAGGCCGCGGGACTGACCACCATCCCCGCGGTCGTCAAGGACACGGCCGACGAGAACATGCTCCGCGACGCGCTGCTGGAGAACCTGCACCGCGCCGACCTCAACCCGCTCGAGGAGGCGTCCGCCTACCAGCAGCTCCTCAGCGACTTCGGGATCACCCAGGAGGCCCTGGCGACGCGGCTCGGACGTTCGCGGCCGCAGATCTCGAACACGCTCCGTCTCCTGCGGCTCCCGGCCGATGTGCAGGCCCGCGTCGCTGCCGGCGTCCTGACCGCAGGACACGCGCGTGCGGTTCTGTCCCTCGACGACGTCGAGATGATGCGTCGCCTGGCCGACAAGATCGTCAACGAGGACCTGTCCGTCCGCGCCGCCGAGGCCGCCGCGGCGCAGATTAAGGCGCCGCGGACGACCACGCGTCCCGTGGTGGAGGAGCAGGGCGGGCACTCCGGACACCTCTCGTCGATCGCGTATCACCTCGGCGACCGGTTGAACACGCGCGTCAAGGTCACCCTGGGCGCACGTAAGGGCCAGATGGTCATCGACTTCGCCACCATCCAGGACTTGAACCGCATCCTCGCCGAGATCGGGGAGCCGACCGAGGTGTCGCTCGCTCCGTAGAGGGCCGGCATAGCGGCCGCTACTGATCAACCGTGGGGTGGCGAGGGCGCGCTCTTGCTATGGTCTAGGCAGTAATGGCCGATGAGGCGGTATCTGCTCCCCTCGTCGGCATCACGATCACAGAGATCAGCACGCTTGAGGTGACCGACGAGCTGCCGTGCGAGCTCGGCACTCTCGGTCGTCGCCATTTCTCTGATTGATAAGCCCCTATGACCGGTCCAGCCTGATGAGGTGGCCCCAGGATCTGCGGGGCCCTGCTGACTCCGGGCCTGGTCGCGAATACGGCCGGTATTGCCGATCGGCGATGATCGTGGGGGATCTGGAGCATCGATCTCGGCATTGAGTAGCTCACGATGCGCCTTTGTTGCGGGCGATTAGGCGTGGAGCGGCATATCTAGGATTGGCGGAGTTCAGATATCGTCGGTCTCCGTAATTTTAGTCGCGTTCAGCGGCTCGCTGGCGGGCGCAGGACTGGCACTTGGACTGGTCGTACTCAGTGCGGCTCTCCTCTGCGAGGGGCGACGCCCTCATCACCGGTAGTTGGCGGGAGCAATGTTTCACGTGAAACAGCCGTTCATTCGCCGCTGAGATGAAGACTCCCTTGGCTGACCGTGCACCCCATGTTCCTCGGGAGGAGCGCTTCCTGGGCCTTCAGGCATTAGCCGGCGGGCGGGCAAGTAAGACGAAATGCAGTATCCCTCCATTTTCACGGATCGACGCCGATGTTATGAGTGGGTTCGCCGATGTCTTACGGAGGACCCCGTCGGCGGTCGCCCCGAGAGCACTGAAAGACACAATGGAAGGGCCGTTTCACGTGAAACGGTGCGCCCTAGGGCGGCCTGGCCATTGAAGAGCTACGAACTTGTCAGGTCAATCAGGAGGCCCTCGTCGGCTCGACTCGCTCCACAGGGCGCAACTTTTCCGCTTGAAGTCGCTCAACCGCCGCGGAAGCGTTTCACGTGAAACGCCCCGGCCGAGAACCTTTGACGCCCGTGCGGATCATCGTGGGACGGACTTCGACCGCAAGGTTCGAAAGAGATCGCTCGCCTGACCAACGAAATTCAGGCATCACCTCCCCGAGGCGGAGTTGAGGTCGGAGAACCAAGCGAGAGAAGTCCCTTCGGGCCGTGGGTCTCGATACGTCGCGTTGTCGCTACTCGACCAGCATGGCGACGGGTGCTGGCGTCGATCAGCGTCGATAGAGCAGGTCGGTTCTTCCAAGAGACGGCGCGGGTGGCGATTGTGGAGAGCCTCGATTCGACGCACTACTGCTCTTCGCCGGTATGTCTGCGGATATAGGGAAACGATTGGCGTGGATATCTTGCCCCAGGCGATGCCGCAACTGGTACCCACCGAGGGTGTCCGGGTTTCGATACGCAGCAACGCGGTTCCTCGACCAGCATGACGACGAGGACCAGGTGCCGATCGAAGCCCTTGGGCCGGGTCGATTCCTGGTGGGTTTAGGGGGACGAGGGGGGCCTCACCACGCGGATCTACGGACACTCGACCGGCGCGGCAATGGGTGTCTGACGTTGTGGGGGTCGAGACGCGGCCTCGGCTTCCCTCGAGTCGGCACTACTGGTCTTCTGATGAATACCAAGACACGTTGTTAGGCGGCTACTCGACCCATGTCATAGGAGAAGGGGGCGATCGCGGGTCTCGATATGCCGCGATCCGGCTACTCGTCTGGCATGGTTTCGCGCACTTGTTCACAACGCCGCGGCCTCGCGACCAGGAGCGGACGCGCAGCGGACCGTTTCACGTGAAACGGCATGGACTCAGGAGGCGGCGAGCTTCGCGAGAGTGGAGTAGACGTCGCCGAGGTAGCGGCCGGACGCCTCGATAGCCTGGGGAACGAGCGAGGTCTCGGTCATTCCGGGAAGAACGTTCGCGTCGAAGAACCAGGGGAGTCCGGCGTCGTCGATGATGAAGTCGAGCCGCGACAGGTGGCGGAGTCCCAGCAGTTCGTGGATCGCAACGGCCACGCGGGACACCTCCTCCGTGATCTCCGGCGAGATCCGTGCCGGCGTGTAGAAGTGCGTCTCCCCCGCGTTGTAGCGCGCCTCGAATGTGTACTGGCCCGCGACGGGTGCGATTTCGACAGGCGGCAGGGCGAAAGGACCGTCACCGAGGTCGAGAACACCGACGGAGACCTCGGTCCCCTGGATCTGCTGTTCGATGAGCACGACGTCGCCATAGGTGTACGCCTCGACCATCGCTCGCGGGAGCTGCGACGACTCCGTCACGATGCTGACGCCCTGGGCCGAACCGCCCTGAGCGGGCTTCACCACGAGGGAGCCCGGCAGGTGCGCCTCGACCTGCTCCAGAATCCCGGCGGCTCCGAGCTCGCGGAAGGTCTCGCGGGGGAGGGTGACGGAGCGCGGGGTCGAGAAGCCCGCGCGAGCGACGAGCGTCTTCGCGGTCGGCTTGAACCAGGCCAGCCGCGCCGCGTCCGTCTGCGAGCCGACGTAGGCGAAGCCAGCCGCCTCGAGGAGCCCGAGGAGCGCACCGTCCTCACCGCTCGCCCCGTGCACCGCGGGCCAGACGACGTCCGGACGCTTCTGCAGGAGCGTCGAGAGGAGGCCGGCGTCCGGTTCGTGCAGGGAGACGCGGTGGCCCATCGCGGAGAGACGATCCGCCACGCGACGGCCCGACCGCAGGGAGACGTCGCGCTCGTGGCTGATGCCACCGCTGATGACGACGATGTCGAGTGTACGGTCGAGCACAGAGAAATCGGTCATGACCAGGGCTTTCTTATCGAAGGAGCGGTGTCAGGAGACGTTCGGCGGCAGGACGGCGTCACGCTTGCTCGCGTCGGCGTTGCTCAGCCGGCCCGTGCCCGCGAAGGTCGACAGCAGATCGAGCTCTCCGTTGATGACCGTGGCGAGGCGGCGGATGCCGTCACCGATGCGCTCCGGCGTCGGGTAGCAGAACGAGAGGCGGATGTTCTGACGTCCGTCTCCGTTGCCGTAGAACGCGGTACCCGGCGTGTACGCGACGAGCTCCTTCACTGCGCGCGGCAGCATCGCCTTGGAGTCGAGCTCCTCGGGCAGCGTGACCCAGAGGTAGAAGCCGCCGTTCGGGTTCGTCCAGCTGAGGCCGGGCAGATGGGTCTGCAGGCCCTTCAGCATCGCCTCTTTCCGCTCGCAGTAGACGCCCCGGAAGGTGTCGATCTGTCCGCGCCAGTCGGCCGTCTCGAGGTACTTCGAGATGACCAGCTGGCTGAAGGACGACGGACTGAGGACGGCCGCCTCGTTGGCGAGGATCAGCCGCTCGCGGATCGCGTGCGGAGCGAGAGCCCAGCCCACCCGGAAGCCGGGAGCGAGCGTCTTCGAGAACGTGCCGAGGTAGATCACTCCGTCCTCCTCCAGCGAGCGCATCGCCTTCGGCGGGACGTCCTCGAAGTAGAGGAGGCCGTACGGGTTGTCCTCGAGCACGAGGATTCCCTCGGACTTGCAGATCTCGAGGATCTCGACGCGGCGCTCCCAGCTGAGGGTCACGCCCGCGGGATTGTGGAAGGTGGGGATCGTGTACAGGAACTTGATCGTCTTGCCGGCGGCGCGCACGCGGGCGATGTGCTCGCGGAGGGCGGCGGGGATGAGCCCGTGCTCGTCCATCGGGACGTGCTCGACCTCGGCCTGGTACGACCGGAAGATGACCATCGCCGTGACGTAGCTGGGGCCCTCGGAGAGGACGACGTCCCCCGGGTCCAGGAACAGCTTCGAAACGAGCTCCAGGGCGTGCTGAGAGCCCGTGGTGACCACGATGTCGTCCGCGCTGGCGGAGATGCCCTCGAGGGCCATGACGTCGAGGATCTGCTCGCGCAAGACGGGGACGCCCTGGCCCGACCCGTACTGCAGCGCGACGGGCCCCTGCTCCCGCATCACGGTGTCGATGGCGCCGGTCACCAGGTCCTGGGGGAGCGCGGACACGAACGGCATGCCGCCGGCGAGCGAGACCACTTCGGGGCGTGACGCGACGGCGAACAGGGCTCGAACCTCGCTGGCGGCCAGACCGGCCGTGCGCTCCGCATAGGAGTTGTACCAGGGGTCGAGGTTGGTGCCGCGGTTGGTCACGATGGTTCCGCTTCGCTCGGTGGACAGTGTCTCTCCGGCCGGAGCCGGGTGGATCCACAGTACCGGCCGGTCCTGTGCTGCGGCGGGGCGGTCGGGCGCCACCGCGGGGATCGTGGCCTGCGCCCCAGCGGGTCTGTTTCACGTGAAACAGCCCCGGGAACGAGGAGAGCCCCCGTCACGACGTGACAGGGGCTCTCGGAGACCGCAGAGGGCGGTCAGGGGTGCGAACTTAGAGGAACGCGGCCAGGTCGGCCTCGAGGGCCGGCTTCGGCTTGGCGCCGATGACGGTCTTCACGACCTCGCCCTTCTGGTAGACCTTCATCGCCGGGATCGACGTGATCTGGTACTTCGCAGCGGTCTGCGGGTTCTCGTCGACGTTCAGCTTGACGATCTCGATCTTGTCGCCGTGCTCGGCCGAGATCTGGTCGAGGATCGGCGCGACCATGCGGCAGGGGCCGCACCACTCGGCCCAGAAGTCGACCAGGACGGTCTTCTCGGAGTCGAGGACGTCGGACTGGAACGATGCGTCGGTGACGCTCTTCGCGGTGGACATGGTGTTCTCTCCTTCACGAGTCGGCGGGCTGCCGGCTCCGATGTGCGATGACCGGACGGTCAGCGGGTGATGAGCTCGGCCCGGGGTGAGCCTTCGGTGTGGGCGGTGCCATCGGCGAGCGAAGCGAGGTAGTGCTCCGCGTCGAGGGCGGCGACCGTTCCGGATGCCGCGGCGGTGACGGCCTGACGGTAGGTCGGGTCGATCACGTCGCCCGCGGCGAAGACGCCGGGAACGGAGGTCTGGGAGGAGCGGCCGACCACCGAGATGGTGCCCTCGGTGGTGAGGTCGAGCTTGCCGTGCACGACGTGCGTGCGCGGGTCGTTGCCGATCGCGATGAACAGGCCGTCGAGGTCGAGGTGGGACTCGGTGCCGTCGACCGTGTCACGCAGCTTCACGCCGTCGACGTGGTTCTCGCCGGTGATGCCGGTGACCTCGGCGTTCCAGATGAACTCGATCCTGTCGTTGTCGAAGGCGCGCTTCTGCATGACCTTCGAGGCGCGGAGCGAGTCCTTGCGGTGGATCACGTAGACCTTCGCTGCGTGCTTGGTGAGGAAGGTCGCCTCCTCCATGGCGGAGTCGCCTCCGCCGACGACGGCGATGGTCTTGCCCTTGAAGAAGAAGCCGTCGCAGGTGGCGCACCACGAGACACCGTGTCCCGATAGGCGGTCCTCGTCGTGGAGGCCCAGCTTGCGGTACGCGGATCCGGTCGCGACGACGACGGTCTTCGCCTCGATGCTCTCGCCGGAGCCGAGATGGACGGTCTTGACCTCGCCCTCGAGATCGAGGGAGGTGACGTCGTCGTAGAAGGTCTCGGCGCCGAACTTCTCGGCCTGCGCCTGCATCGAGGTCATCAGCTCGGGGCCGAGGACGCCGTCGGGGAAGCCGGGGAAGTTCTCGACGTCCGTCGTGTTCATCAGGTCGCCGCCGATCTCGACCGACGAGGCCACGACCACCGGGTGCAGCTCGGCGCGCGCCGCGTAGATGGCGGCGGTCCAGCCGGCGGGGCCGGATCCGATGATGACGATGTCGCGCACGGCAACTCCTCGGGGTCTGTACGAGCGGTGACGGGTGGGGCGGGAGCCGAGCACCCGGAGCCGGTCGCTCGAATCGTTCCGCGGCTCCGTGGGCTACAACACATCCTAGGCGGGCACTATTCCGCGGGCCCGGGAGTGCCGGTCGTGCCACGCGCCGCTCGATGCAGCAGCCCAGGAAATGCGATCTGACCAGGCTTTTACCGGAGCAGCATCAGCGGCCGAGTCGGCGGAGCACCGGAGCCAGGACGGCGCGCAGCTCCGGCACCCGGAGGAACCAGAGGACCGCGAAGTAGACGAGCGCCATCACGGTGCCGATCGCGGCCATCGAGAGCAGCGGCTCCACGTAGTTCGAGACGGCGAAACCGCCCGCGCGCGTGCCGCCGAGGGCGACCAGGACGCCGTAGCCGGCGGCGGCCGAGGGCACCGCGGCGAGGACGAACTGCGCGAGCCTCACGAGGATCCGCCTGCCTCCGCGGCCGCCGAGCCGGCGGCGCAGGAGGAGGGCCGCCACGAGGGCCTGCACGCAGATGCCGAGCGAGGTCGCAGCGGCGATGCCGACAGCGGTGCGGTCGGCGGGGAGCCGGAGCACGATCAGGTACCCGGCGACCGCCACGACGACCTGCACCAGGGTGAACAGGAACGGCCGCGCTCCGTCGCTCAGGGCGTAGAACGCGCGCTGCATGATGGCGATCGAGGAGAACAGCGGCAGGGCGATCACGTAGGCCACGGCGATCGCTCCGATGGCCTGCGCGTCCGCGAACGAGTCGGTGAAGACGGAGCCGAACGGCACTGCGACCACGACGATCGCGGCGGCGGCGAAGACGAGCATCATCAGCACCAGGCGGAGCGAGGTGGAGACGTCCGAGCGGAACTCCTTCATCTCCCCCCGTGCGGTGTGGCCGCTCATCTTGGTGAAGTAGGCCATGGCGATCGAGATCGCGATGACCGAGTGGGGCAGCATGAAGATCAGCCACGCCTTCTGCAGCGCCGCGGCCGAGGGCCCCTCGCCGGACGCGGTGGAGGAGACCTGGCTCTCGACGATGCCGGCGACGATGGTCAGCAGCACCGTGGCGAACGACCACAGCGACATCCGCCCGGCCGTGCCGAGGCCGACGCCCCGGAAGCGGAAGTCGGGGCGGTAGCTGAGGCCGACCCTCCGCCAGAAGAGCATCAGGAACAGCGACTGGACGACGATGCCCAGTGTCGCGCTCCCGCCGAGGAGGGTGACCATCGCCGGGGACCACGAGTCGACCGGACGGTTCCCCTCCGGATCGGCGCCGAACAGCACCATGAAGGCGACGAGCCCGGCGATCACCACGACGTTGTTCAGCACGGGCGCCCAGGTGAAGGGGCCGAACGAGCCGCGGGCGTTGAGCACCTCGCCGAGGATGGTGAAGAGACCGTAGAAGAAGACCTGCGGCAGGCACCAGAACGCGAAGGCGACGGCCAGCTGGTACTGCTCCGGTCCGTAGCCGGGCGCGTAGAGGCGCACGAGCAGGGGAGCGAGGACCGTGGCGGCGATCGTGGTCACCAGGAGCAGGCCGAGCGCCAGGGTCAGCAGGCGGTTGATGTAGCCGCGGCCGCCGTCGGCGTCGAGGCCCGCCCGCACGATCTGCGGGACGAGGACGGCGTTCAGAGCGCCGCCCGCGATGATCGAGTAGATCGTGTTGGGGAGCAGGTTCGCCGTCGTGAAGGCGTCCGCGCCCGGCGCGACCGCGGCTCCGATCGTGTTCGCCATGACGATCGACATGATGAAGCCGAGGATCCGCGAGACCATCGTGCCGGAGGCGAGGACGGCGCTCGCGCGTCCGAGGGAGAAGCTAGCCACGCGGATCCGATCGCTGGTCGTCGAGGTCGGGCTGGACCTCGAGCACGGCGTTCGGGTCCTCCTCGTCCTCAGGGGTCTCGCCTCGACGGCGACGGCGGATGTTGCGGAGGATGCCGGCTCCGAAGACGACGACGAGCGCGATCCCGATGACCAGGGTGCCGACGGTCTCCCAGTCGGCGCGGACGCTGGTCGTCATGCCCGTGGGGGTGCCGATGGGGACGCCCTGCGCCGAGGTCAGCTGCAGGCCGAGACTCGTCTCGCCGTTGCCGACCCGGGCCTTCACGGGGATGAGGACGCGGCCCTGCGAGCGGGCGTCGATCTCGGTGGTCTCGATCGCCTCCTCGTCGATGTCGAGGACGGCGTTCGAGGTCGAGGCCTGGATGCGGACGGCGATCGGCCAGGGGAGCTCGTTGCGGACGTACACGGGGATGCTCGAGTCGCGGGAGACCTGCAGGATGCTGCCGGTCGCGTCGATCGACACCAGCGAGAGCGTCCGGTCGGCCTCGGTCATGGCCGCGCCGACGGCGTCGCCCCAGCCGCTGCTGTCTCCGCGCCAGGTCACCGAGAGCAGCGCCAGCACGTCGTTGCGGCTCTTGCCCGACAGCAGCTCCGGCTCCTGCAGCACGGAGGAGAAGGCCTCGACCTCGGAGCCGGCGTCGAGCAGATCGCGCACCCGGTCGAGGCGCGACTCCGACTCCGGCGAGTCGACGACGCTGGCGCCCTCGGTCGCGGGGACGGCGAGGGCGGTGGAGAGGGCGACTCCGCGGGCCCAGGGCAGCGACTCGATCGCGTCGAGGGTCTCGGAGAGGCGCGCGGCGCCGATCGCCGAGCCGCGGCCGAGGGTGAGCACGACGTCCGGCGCGGTCCCCTCCTCCTGCACCTCGGCGAGATCGGTGGCGATCTCGGACATGCGGGCGCGCCACTCGGTGTCGTCGGTGGCGGTGGCGGCCGCGTCGAACGCCTCGGTGAGGCGCGAGTCGGCCACGACCAGGTCCGAGTTGCCGACGGTGGCGCGCGAGGTCGTGGTCACCTCCTCCGGCAGCAGGAGACCGGAGGAGGGGACGACCGTGCGGTTCATTCCGCTGGCCGCGTAGACGTCGAGGTCCGACCCCCGGAGAGTGCCCTCGTCGGGCCAGGCGACGCTGCCGAGGGAGGTGCTCCAGTCGGAGGCGAGCAGCGACTCGGTGCTCGGACGCGCCGGCAGGTCCTCGGCCGGCTGGTCGGAGTCGACGGCGACCGTGGGCGCCGGGCTGGCGGTGCCGGGGACCGCGGCGAAGCGGGTGTCGTCGATCGCGTACTCGAAGGAGGTGGGAGAGAGGAGGGCGGAGAGCCCGGCCTGCGCCTGGGCCGAGACGTCGGCGTCGGCGTACGGCAGGGCGAAGCGCTCGTTCGGCACGGACTGCAGCCGGTCGAGCCAGTCGAGGGCCGACTCCGGAGCGGCGCTGCCGAGAATGCGGATCGAGGCGAGGATGCGCGGGTCGACCCCGATCGTGACGCCCTTCCCCGCGACCGCGTCGAGCTGCCGGGTGAGGGTCCCCGTGCCGTCGGTGTAGTCGGCGAGGGCCTCGGCCGAGAGCAGGCCGTCGGCCGTGTCCGGGACGGTGAGCGGGACGAGGACGCTGACGCCGGTCTCGCGCTCCGGGGCCGCCGCGTCGTCGGTCAGCTCGACGGCCGTGCGGGCGGTCGAGACGACACCACCTGGACCGGTGACCGTGACGAGGACGGCGTGGGTGCCGAGCGCGGTCCGGTCGTTGGAGAAGGGGATCTGGTCGACCGGCACGGTGAGGCCGGCCTCGGCGGTGCTGGAGGGCAGCAGGCGCAGCTGGGCGGTCGCACGGACCGGGTCGGTGTCGTTGTCGGCCTCGGCGTCGAGCCAGTCGTGCAGCTCCGCGCGGGTGTCGAGGGTGGCGTAGGAGAGGGCGACCGTCACGTCGGCGCTGTCGATCGCCTCCGTGGTGCCGTTGCGCACGGCGATCGAGAGCTCGAGGTCCTGACCGGGCCGCAGGACGCCGTCGCTGCCGGCCCCGGCGGTCGTGGTGACGGTGCCGGGAGCGGGCGTCGAGATCGCCGTCGCGGCGGCGACCGGGGCCGCGAGGGCGGGGGAGGCCACGCCGGTCAGGCCGAGCGCGAGGGCGGCGGCACCTGCCGAGCGGAGCAGGAGGAGTGCCGCCCGCGAGCGGCGGGAGCGGAGGGAGGGGTCGCGCCGATGCATCGGACTCACTCGGCCTCCATGCGGGTGATTCTACGGGCAGCCCTCCTCGGGGCAGGCGGTGCGTCCGCTGTGCACGCGGTTCCCCCTGTAACCCCCTGGCACGGTCACCCGCTGACGGGACACCCCCCGCCACTAGGATCGTGCGAATGCACAGCGTCCAGACCGCTCTCGAGACCCTCCGCGCGCTCGCGGGGACGCCCACGGTGGCGCGGCTGGCGGAGGCGTTCGCAGCCCAGGGCCACGAGCTCGCGCTGGTCGGCGGCCCGGTCCGCGACGCCTTCCTCGGCCACGGCGTGCACGACCTCGACTTCACCACCTCCGCGCGCCCCGACGACATCGTGCGGATCGTCGCTCCGATCGCCGAGGCGCACTGGGACATCGGCCGGGCCTTCGGCACGATCGGCGCTCGCGTGGCCGGCGAGACGGTCGAGATCACGACCTACCGCAGCGACAGCTACGACGGGGTGAGCCGCAAGCCCGAGGTCGAGTTCGGCGACTCGCTCGAGGGCGACCTGGTGCGGCGCGACTTCACGGTCAACGCGATGGCGCTGCGGCTTCCGGAGGTCGTCCTCGTCGATCCCTCGGGAGGAGTGGAGGACCTGCTCGCCGGCCGGCTGCGCACCCCCTCCCCCGCCGACCTCTCCTTCGGCGACGATCCGCTCCGGATGCTCCGCGGCGCGCGCTTCACCTCGCAGCTCGGCTTCCGCACCACCGACGAGGTCGAGTGGGCGATGGCCGAGCTCGCCGGACGGATCGACGACGTCTCGGCGGAGCGCGTGCAGGAGGAGCTGCGGAAGCTCCTCGCGACCGCCACGCCCCGTGCCGGCCTGGAGCTGCTCGTCGACACCGGTCTGGCCGGTCGCTTCCTCCCGGAGCTGCCCGCGCTGCGCCTGGAGCAGGACGAGCACCACCACCACAAGGACGTCTACACCCACAGCCTCACCGTGCTGGAGCAGGCGATCGCGCTGGAGGAGTCGCGGCACCCCGGAGCCGCGCCCGACGTCGTGCTGCGGCTCGCCGCCCTCCTGCACGACATCGGGAAGCCGGCCACGCGGCGGCTCGAGCCGGGCGGAGCGGTGAGCTTCCACCACCACGACCTGGTCGGCTCCAAGCTCGCGATCAAGCGGATGCGCGCACTGAAGTTCGACAACCAGACGACGAAGGACGTGGCCCGCCTCATCGAGCTGCACCTGCGCTTCTTCGGGTACACGGACGGCGCGTGGACCGACTCCGCGGTGCGCCGCTACGTGACCGACGCCGGGCACCTGCTCGAGCGGCTGCACATCCTCACCCGCGCCGACGTGACCACGCGCAACCGCCGCAAGGCCGACCGGCTCGCGCACGCCTACGACGACCTCGAGGCGCGCATCGCGGAGCTCGCCGAGAAGGAGGAGCTCGCCTCCAAGCGCCCCGACCTCGACGGCACGCGGATCATGGAGATCCTCGGCCTCGCCCCGGGCCCCGAGGTCGGGCAGGCGTACCGGTTCCTGTTGGAGCTGCGGCTCGAGGAGGGTCCGCTCGGCGAGGAGGTCGCGACGCAGCGGCTCCGCGAGTGGTGGGCGTCGCGCTGAGGCGCTGAGCCGGGCCCCGTGCTCGCCTCGCCCTGCGCCCGGGATGGTGCGCCTCGAGCGGATCCGTCCGGCGCGTCGCGGCGGTCCTGTTGTAGTCTGTACAGGTTGTCCACGACCAGACGCACTCGCGTCCGCGGGAGTGGGCAGATGCTACATACCCTCCTGTCACGGAAATACCGTGGCCGTTCAGTCCGAAGGAGGTGGGTTAGTGACGCATCAGTACGAGATCATGGTCATCCTGGACCCCGAGATCGATGAGCGCACCGTCGCTCCGAGTCTCGACAAGTTCCTCAACGTCATCCGCACCGATGGTGGATCCATCGACAAGGTCGACGTCTGGGGCCGCCGTCGTCTGGCGTACGAGATCAACAAGAAGTCCGAGGGCATCTACGCCGTCGTCGACTTCACGTCGACCTCCGCCGCAGCGAACGAGCTCGACCGTCAGCTGAAGCTGTCCGAGGCCGTCATGCGCACCAAGGTGCTGCGGGCCGAAGAGGGCATCGCCCAGGTCGCGGCCGCCGCGAAGCTCGCCGACGAGAAGGCCGCCCGCAAGGCCGCCAAGGCCTCGGCCGCTCCCAAGGCGTAGCGCTCATGGCCGGCGAGACGATCATCACCGTGGTGGGGAACCTCACCGCCGACCCCGAGCTGCGCTACACGCAGGGCGGGCTCGCGGTCGCGAACTTCACCATCGCCTCCACGCCGCGCACCTTCGACCGTCAGGCGAACGACTGGAAGGACGGCGAAGCGCTGTTCCTCCGCGCCTCCGTCTGGCGCGAGTTCGCCGAGAACGTCGCAGGAACGCTGACCAAGGGCAGCCGCGTCATCGCGACCGGCCGCCTGAAGCAGCGCTCCTACGAGACGAAGGAAGGCGAGAAGCGCACCAGCATCGAGCTCGAGATCGACGAGATCGGGCCCTCGCTGCGCTACGCGACCGCGCAGGTCACGCGCGCCTCCGGTGGAGGCGGACGCGGCCAGGCCGGTGGCGGCCAGGGCAACGGCGGTCAGATCGGCGGCGGCCAGGGCGGCTTCGGCAGCGGCGGTCAGGGGGGCTCCGGCAACGCCGGCGGCAACCGTGGCGGTCAGGCCGAGGAGCCGTGGGCGCCGAGCGCTCCCGCCGGTGGCGACGTGTGGAGCACGCCGGGCAGCTACAACGACGAGACGCCGTTCTGAGCCTCGGCTCGGACGCTCTCCTCACCTGAATCACGCCTCCCCCGCACCGCGATCGCTCGCGGCGGGGCAGGGGCGAACCAGAATCTAAGGAAACCACTATGGCTGGAAAGAGCAGCGGCGACCGCCGCAAGCCGATCCGCGGCAAGGGCGCGAAGAACGCGGCCCCCGCGAAGTCGGTCCGCGTGGGTGTCATCGACTACAAGGACGTCGCGACCCTCCGCAAGTTCATCTCGGAGCGCGGGAAGATCCGCGCCCGTCGTATCACCGGCGTCTCCGTTCAGGAGCAGCGCCTCATCGCCCGTGCCGTCAAGAACGCCCGCGAGATGGCGCTCCTGCCCTACGCCGGCAGCGGAAGGTAGGTAACGGTATGTCCAAGGTCATCCTGACCCACGAGGTCGACGGACTCGGCTCGGCCGGCGACGTCGTCGACGTGAAGAACGGGTTCGCCCGCAACTACCTCATCCCGCAGGGCTTCGGCGTCGCGTGGACCCGCGGTGGCGAGAAGCAGGTCGAGCAGATCAAGTCGGCGCGAGCCGCTCGTGAGCACAAGACCATCGAAGAGGCCCAGCACACCAAGCAGGTCCTCGAGGCCAACCGCGTGAAGCTGACGGTCAAGGCCGGCAAGGACGGCCGCCTGTTCGGCTCGGTGAAGACCTCCGATATCGCGAACGCGGTGGCGGCGGCCGGATTTGGCGAGCTCGACAAGCGCAAGATCGTCATCTCGAACGCGATCAAGCACGTCGGCGAGCACGAGGCCGTGGTGCGTCTGCGTGACGACATCCAGGCCACTGTGAAGCTGCAGGTGGTCGCGGCCAAGTAAGGCCGCGAGAACGCCGCGGAGGGCGGTGCGACGGGACTTCCGAGTCCCTCGCACCGCCCTTCGTCGTTCCCGTTCTCCACAGCTCCATCCACATACACCCTTCAGCGGGACCAACCTTCACTGTGGTCTTGAGACTCGTTTCCCCACACACCTGTGGAAAGCGGTGAATGCCTGGTCAGAGGCCAGAAAAAACTTGCTGAGAGCCGCTGATCCCACAGGGTTGTCCACATGTTGCCCACAGTGGGCCCGGCGTTTCCCCTCGGTTCTGCACAGCTCTCTCCACAGGGCGGTTTGCGTGCCGCGGGCGGCGGTCCGTAGGGTGGCGCAGCGCCCCGCGAGGGGTGCGGGCAGGCGCCCGTGCGCCGCTGTCGGAGGTCGCTGGTAGACCGGATCCCGGCACCGGCTCGACCGGACGCGCAGCACCCGACAGGAGGAGGCGAAGGCATGACGATCGCGCACCTGGCGGTACCCGGCTCGGACGGACGGGACGGTCGCGGAGACCGCGGCGAGTCGCGCGGGAACGAGCGGACCCCTCCGCACGACCTCCTCGCCGAGCAGTCGGCGCTGGGCGGCATGCTGCTCTCGAAGGACGCGGTCGCCGACGTCGTCGAGAGCGTCAAGGGCACCGACTTCTACATCCCCAAGCACGAGATCGTCTTCGACGCGATCCTCGCCCTCTACTCGCACGGCGAGCCCACCGACGTCATCGCGGTCACCGACGAGCTCACGAAGCAGGGCGAGCTGCAGCGGGCCGGCGGCGCCGACTACCTGCACACGCTCACCTCGATGGTCCCCACCGCGGCCAACGCGGGCTACTACGCCTCCATCGTCGCCGAGCGCGCTCTGCTGCGCCGCCTCGTCGAGGCGGGCACCCGCATCGCGCAGATGGGCTACCAGGGCGAGGGCGAGGTGCTCGACCTGGTCAACACGGCGCAGGCCGAGATCTACAACGTCACCGGCTCCGAGACGGCGGAGGACTACGTCCCGCTGACCGACGCGGTGACCGTCGCGATCGACGAGATCGAGGCGGCCGCTCACAAGGACGGCAGCTTCACCGGCGTCCCCACCGGCTTCGCCGACCTCGACGACCTGACCAACGGCTTCCACGCCGGGCAGATGATCATCGTCGCCGCGCGCCCCGCGCTCGGAAAGTCGACGCTGGCGCTCGACTTCGCCCGCGCCGCCGCGATCAAGCACAACATGGCCACGATCTTCTTCTCCCTCGAGATGGGGCGCAGCGAGATCGCGATGCGCCTCCTCTCGGCCGAGGCGTCCGTGCCGCTGCAGCACATGCGCAAGGGCACGGTCGACCAGCGCGACTGGACGACCATCGCCTCGACCCGCGGCCGGATCAACGACGCGCCGCTCTACATCGACGACTCGCCCAACATGACCCTCGTCGAGATCCGGGCGAAGTGCCGCCGGCTCAAGCAGCGGGTCGGGCTCAAGATGGTCGTCATCGACTACCTGCAGCTGATGACCTCCGGCAAGAAGGTCGAGAGCCGCCAGCAGGAGGTCTCGGAGTTCTCGCGTGCCCTCAAGCTCCTCGCGAAAGAGCTGCAGGTGCCGGTCATCGCGCTCTCGCAGCTGAACCGAGGCCCCGAGCAGCGCGCCGACAAGCTCCCCGCGATCTCGGACCTCCGCGAGTCCGGCTCGATCGAGCAGGACGCCGACATGGTGATCCTCCTGCATCGCGAGAGCGCCTACGAGAAGGACAACCCGCGCGCGGGCGAGGCCGACCTCATCGTCGCCAAGCACCGCAACGGCCCGACCCGCACGGTGACCGTGGGCTTCCACGGCCACTTCTCGCGCTTCGCCGACATCCCGGCGGTCTGACGTGACAGGTGCCGCTGCCGTCCCCGAGCCCGTCGACGTCCCGCTGGGCGGCGGGTCGATCCGCCTGGGCCAGTTCCTCAAGTTCGCTGGGATCCTCTCGGGCGGCGAGGCCAAGGAGGCGGTCGCCGAGGGGATGGTGACCGTCAACGGCGAAGTGGATCTGCGCCGCGGGCGCCAGCTCGTCGTCGGCGACGTCGTCGGGTTCGACCGGAACCGCTTCCGCGTCTGCGAGTGAGCGCGGCCGCGCCTCGGCGGGTGCGATCGGCCGAGACGCCGCGGAACGGATGAGACGCCGCTCAGAGGCGGGCGCGTCGGCGTGTTGAGCGGTGGCTCGGCGCACACTGGCTCCTGGACATCCCGGGACGACAGGAGACGCGCGTGCAGCTCGGCATTCACTTCATGGACTTCACCCTTCCGGGCGGAAGCGCGGGGATCGCGCCGATCCTCGGAGCGACCGCGCGGACGGCCGAGGACGTCGGCTGCGCCTGGTTCACGCTGATGGACCACTACTTCCAGATGGAGCACTTCGCGACGAGCGAGGATCCGATGCTCGAGGGCTACACCTCGCTCGGCTTCGTCGCCGGCCGGACGGAGCGGATGCGGCTGGGGCTCCTCGTCACCGGCGTGACGTACCGCCATCCGGGACTGCTCGCGAAGATCGTCACCACCCTCGACGTGCTCTCCGGCGGGCGCGCGATGCTCGGCATCGGCGCCGCCTGGTACGAGCGCGAGCACCTCGGGCTCGGCGTGCCGTACCCGCCGCTGAAGGAGCGGTTCGAGCGGCTGGAGGAGACGCTGCGGATCTGCCGTCAGATGTGGACCGACGACGACGGGCCGTTCGAGGGGATGCACTACCGGCTCGCCGAGACGCTGAACCACCCGGCGCCGATCCAGCAGCCCGGCCCGCCCATCCTCATCGGCGGCGGCGGCGAGAGGAAGACGCTGCGGCTGGTCGCGCAGTACGGCGACGCCTGCAACCTGTTCGGCACCGGCGCGGACGACGTGGCGCACAAGCTCGACGTGCTGAAGCGGCACTGCGACGACCTCGGGCGCGACTACGCGACGATCACGAAGACCATCACCGGGGGCGGCGATCCGATCGGCGACCCCGACGGCTTCGTCCGCGCGATGGAGGAGTACGCGGCGCTCGGGATCGACCACGTGCAGCTGGCCCCGGCCGGGCCGGATCCGGAGGGGTACGTCGCCCGGCTGGGCGAGGGCGTGATCGAGCGGGTGGCGGCTCTCGGCTGAGGGCTCCGGGACGCACGGCACTCCGACCGGTTCGGGTGCCGCGGGCGTCACCGCTGATCCGCTCCGCCGGCCGGGTCCGCCGTCACCGGCGCGAGGACTCCAGTGGCGGCCATGTCCCGGGTCGGGGGACGCCGTCGGCGGATCCTGCCCCCCCGTCAGGGTCGCGGCGTAGACGCGGGCGAGGAGCGCGACCTACGGTTCGAGCCTCCCACCTCGGGTTGTTGAGCTCACGCTGACGTGGGCAGATCGCTGGCCTCATGCCGCACGTGTCCTCTCGTACCTCGCTCCGCCGTCATCGGCAGAACCGCAGAAGAGGGGCGATCGGGACGGGTGTCGTCCTCGCCGTCGTCGGCGCCGCGCTCTTCGCCGGCGTCTCGGCGCAGGCGGCCACTGCTCCCGACCTCGGCACGGCGGAGGACTACTCGGTCCTGGCCGCGTCGACCGTGACGAACACGGGGTCGAGCGTCCTCGACCAGAACGTCGGGGTCAGCCCGCTGACCGCCGTCACCGGGTTCCCGCCCGGGCGGACGGACGGAGTGATCCATCGCGGAGACGCGGAGGCGGCGCAGGCCCAGGCCGACGTGGGCACCGCCTACGGACAGCTCGCCTCGCAGGCGACGACGGCGCAGATCGGCGCCGAGATCGGCGGCCGGACGCTGAAACCCGGGGTCTACACCGCGGCCGGACCGGTCGGAGTGACAGGGACGCTCACGCTCGACGCCGAGGGCGTCAACGAGGCGGTCTTCGTGATCCGCGCCGCGTCGACGCTGACGACGGCCTCGTCGAGCACGGTGGCCCTGATCAACGGAGCGCAGGCCTGCAACGTCTACTGGCAGATCGGCAGCTCCGCGACGCTCGGCACCGACTCGGACTTCGTGGGCTCCGTGCTCGCCTCGGCCTCGATCACGGTGACGACGGGCGTCTCCGTCGAGGGCCGCGCACTGGCCCGCACGGGAGCGGTCACGCTCGATTCCAACGACTTCACCGAGCCGGGCTGCGAGCCCACCGACGGCGGATCGTCGCCGACGGCGACTCCGACCATCACTCCGACCGTGACGCCGACGGTCACGCCCACCGTGACGCCGACGGTCACGCCCACCGTGACCCCGACGGTCACGCCCACCGTTACGCCGACCGTGACCCCTACGGTCACGCCGACCGGGACGCCGACCGTGACCCCGACGGTCACGCCGACCGTGACGCCGACCGTGACCCCCACGGTCACGCCGACCGTGACGCCCACGGTCACGCCGACCATCACTCCGACCGTGACCCCGACGGTGACCCCCACCGTCACGCCGACCGTGACCCCCACCGTCACGCCGACAGTCACGCCGACCGTGACGCCGACGGTCACGCCCACTATCACCCCGACCGTCACGCCGACCGTGACTCCCACCGTCACCCCGACGGTGACTCCCACCGTCACTCCGACGGTGACTCCCACGATCGCGCCCACCGTGGCTCCGACGGCGACTCCCACGATTACGCCCACCGTGGCTCCGACGGCGACTCCCACGATCACGCCCACCGTGGCTCCGACGGCCACGCCGACGACCACGCCGACGGTGACCCCCACCACCACGCCGACCGCGACGCCCACGGCCTCGCCGACTCCGACCGCGACCACAGCGCCGCGACCGGCGCCCTCCCACGCCGCGGTCGTTCCCGTGTCCGGGTCGAACGGTCCCCGCGGTCCGGCTCTCGCCTCGACCGGAGTGGACGCCGCAGCGACGGCGACCGCCGGAGTGCTGGGCCTGCTCGCCCTGGTCGGCGGCGGTCTGATCCTCACCCTCCGACGCCGCAGTGAGCGCACCGGCAGCTGATCCCGGCTGATCACCGGCAGCTGATCACCGCCAGGCCGTGCGCCGGACTCCCGAGGGGTCCGGCGCACGTCTGCGCCCACGATCGCGCTCCGCCCGTCCCTCGGGTGTCCTCGCCGATGCGCGCAGGCCCGCTCGTGCGTCGAGACGCCGCTCCGAGCGTCGGGGCACCGCTGAGCAGGCGGTGTCTCGGACGTGGGGCGGTGTCCGGGCAGGAGGCGGGTGCGCGTCCTGGTGAGCACGCACTGCTCGTGACACGGGTGTATCCCGGTGCCGTCGGGCCCGCTCGTGCGTCGAGACGCCGCTCCGATCGCCGGGACATCGCGGTAGGGGCAGTGCCTCGGGGCGGAAGGCGGCATGCGAGGAGTGCGCGACCGTTCTGCTCGGAACGCGGGCGTCCGCTCGATGCCGGGATCCGCTCCGCCCGGTCGTCAGACCCCGGCCAGCTCGGCTCGGAGGGGCGGGTCCGCGCCGATGCGGGAGGCGGTGACTCCCGCCGCCCGGGCCGCCCACCGGCCCGCCGCGAGGAGGGCGTCCTCGTCGAGAGCGGTGGTCCCGCTGTCGAGGAGGGCGTCGATCAGCCCGGCCATCGCCGTGTCGCCGGCGCCGATGGTGTCCGCGACGGCGATGCGGGAGGCGGGGACGACGACCCGGGCCCGGCGGGACGCGAGGACCATGCCCTCGCCGCCCCGCGTGACGACCGCCAGCGCAGGGCCGGCAGCCAGGAGGCGGTCGAGGACGGCGTCGACGGAGTCGCCGGGGTGGAGCCACTCGGCGTCCTCGTCGCTCAGCTTCACCAGATGGCAGCGCCGGAGGAGCCGCTCGAGGACGCGGTGGACCTCGGCGCGCGGAGGGAGCACCTCGGGCCGGATGTTGGGGTCGAGGCTGACGGAGGTCCCGGGCGGCAGACGGTCGAGCAGGTCCGCGACCGTGTCTGCGCCGGGATGCAGGAAGGCGGCGATCGACCCGGTGTGGAGGTGCGCGGCTCCGTCGGGATCGACGCGGTCCGGGTTCCAGCTGAGGTCGAACTCGTACCGGGCCGACCCGTCGGCGCCGATGACCGCCGCCGCGGTCGACGTGGTGCCGCGCGCGGGCGCCGACACCGCGACTCCGGACTCCTCCAGGTGCGCCCGGGCCCGGCGTCCGCGCTCGTCGTCGCCCAGGGCGGTGGCGAAGCGGACGGAGCGGCCGAGCCGGGAGAGGGCGACGGCGACGGTCGCGGGCGAGCCGCCGACGTGCTCCGACCGGCTCCCGTCCCGCTCGACGACGTCGACGACGGTCTCGCCGACGACGAGGACGCGAGAGCCGGAGTCCGAGCCGGGGCCGCTGCCGGAGCCCGCGCCGGGCCCGCTCACTCCGCCGCCGCGCGGACCTGCAGCGTCGTGAACGGCGCCGACGGGAAGACGAGCTGGGTGAGGGTGCTGAGACCCCCGCCGAGGAACACCTCGACCACCGAGGCGTCGACGACGATGCGGACCGGGATCCGCCCCGACTCGTCCGGCGCGGGCAGCGGAGCCCAGTCGACCGAGGGGAAGGACGCCGCGAAGTCCACCGCGCCGCTGCGCGTGCGGTCGCAGGTCAGCACTCCCTCGTCGCCGTCGACCGTGAGCACCACTTCGTCGTCGGTCGTGCCGGTGAGCAGGCGCAGCTCGGTGCGGTCGCCGGGGAGGCGGGACACGTCGACGTCGAAGACGCGGACGTCGCGGGACGCCGGCCCGGTCGGCAGGACCGCCCGCTGCGCGAGGCGGAGACGGCCGTCGGCCCCGCGGACGAGGTCGAGCTCGCGCACGAGCGACATGGACGAGCGCCACGGGCCGGTGGGCGTCTCGTTCGCGTAGTCCCAGTTGCTGGCCCACGCGATCGTGAGGCGGCGGCCCTCGGGAGCGTCGTTGAAGGAGACGGCCGCGTAGTAGTCCCGGCCGTAGTCGAGCCAGTCGTAGTCGGCGGGGTCCTCGGACGCGCTGAGCCGGTCGGCGGTGAACTCGGCTCCGTCGAAGTCGCCGAGGAAGTACTGGCTGCCGGAGCCGCCGGCGATGCCGCCCGGGTTGAGGCTCACGATCATCATCCAGCGGACCTCGTCGGTGCCGCGCACGCGCAGCGGGAAGAGGTCCGGGCACTCCCAGACGCCGCCCGTGGCATGGGCGGGGCCGAAGTGGGAGCGCCGGGTCCACGCGATCAGGTCGGGCGAGGTGTAGACCGCGACGCGGCGGTCGACCGCCTCGACGGCGACCATCACCCAGTGGCCGTCGTCCCCGCCGAACCAGAAGACCTTCGGATCGCGGAACTCCGCGGAGCCGATGTCGAGGACGGGGTTGCCCGCGTACCGGGTCCAGGTGGCGCCGTCGTCGACGCTGTAGGCGAGCGCCTGGGCCTGCGAGGCTCCGGTGCCGTCCGGGAGGGCGTCGCGGGCGGCCGTGTAGACCGCGACGAGGGCAGTCTCGCCGGGGCCGGCGAAGCCCGCCGTGTTGCGGACGTCGGCGACGGCGCTGCCGGAGAAGGCCATCTCGCCGTCGAGGACGGGGATCGCGACGGGCTGCTCGCTCCACGACACCAGATCGGTCGAGGTCGCGTGGCCCCAGGACATGTTGCCCCAGGTGCTGCCGGTCGGGTTGTTCTGGAAGAACAGGTGGTAGGTGCCGTTGTGGAAGAGGAGCCCGTTCGGGTCGTTCAGCCAGGTGGATCGGGCGGTGAAGTGGGCGGACGGACGCCAGGCGTCGGTCGTCGTGGTGATGGTCACAAGGGCTCCTGAGGAGAGGGGTTCGGTGCGGCCGGACGAGGGGCGCGGGCGGCTGCCGCCCGCGCCCCCGGGGACTACTCGCCGCCGTTCTGGAAGCGGTCGTAGGCCTGCTGGTACGTCGCGGTCACGTCGGAGGCGCCCATCGACTCCAGCTGCGAGACGTAGGAGTCCCACTCGCTGTCGACGGTCCCGTTGACGATCCAGGCGGCGAACTTCTCCTTCACCAGGGTGTTGATGTCGGTCAGCGCGTACGAGACGCGGTCGAGCTCGTCGTTCGAGAGCATCACCGGCGGGTAGGCGTCGTTCGCCTTGTAGGGGAGGTAGTACTCGTTCACCAGGTCCTGGCGCTCCTTGGCGCGCGGCTCGGGGGCCACGACGGTCTCGAAGTCCTTCTCGGTGGTGATCTTCGGGCCGCCCGGGGCGACCTTCTGGCGGCGCTCGCCCTCGGCCTCGCCGGCGGCGGCGGGGATCTGCACGAGGAGGCCGGTGGCCTCGTCCTTCTGGAGGGTCACGCCGAGGGGTCCCCAGCTGCTCTGGGCGCTCATCTCGGGGTCGAAGAGGCGGTCGGCCCAGCGCATCGTGGCGGCGGGGTACTCGTTGGAGCGGGTGATCGCCATCGCGCCGCGGTTGATCTCCTGGTTGCTGGTGACGCTGGCGCGCTTCTCGCCGTCGACGCCCTCGAGCACGCCGAGGATCGCGTAGTCGCCGAGGCGGTCCTCGCCGACCATCTCCTTCGCCTCCCACCAGAAGAAGGAGCCGAGGACCGGGGTGTCGGCCTTGCCCTTGGAGAGGAAGGCGACGTCGTCCTGCGAGAACGACTCGGGGTCGATGAGCCCGTCGGCGTACCAGTCGGAGAGCGCCTCGACGCCCTGCTTGTAGCCGTCGGTGTCGGCCGTGAACTGCACCTTCCCGTCGACCACGATGCGGTGGTCGTTGTTCTCCGGCTGCCCGCCGAGCGCCGCGATCAGGTCGTGCGGGTTGCCGCAGAAGGAGTCGGTGCGGAAGGACAGCGGGATCTCGTCGGCCTTGCCGTTGCCGTTGGGGTCGCCGGTTCTGAAGGCCTCGAGCGCGGCCCGGTACTCCTCGATCGTCGTCGGTATCGGGAGGCCGAGCGCGTCGAGCCAGGCGGTGTTGATGAAGAGGAAGTTCGGGTACTGGAGGATCCCGAGCTCCTCGACCGAGGGCAGCGTGTAGATGTGGCCGTCCGAGGCGGTGAGCGCGGCGCGGATGTCGGGCCGGTCCTCGAGGATCGCGGAGAGGGTCGGCGCGTGCTCCTCGATCAGGTCCTCGAGGGGCAGGAGCGTGCCGTTCTCGCCGTACTGCACGATCTCGGCGTCGGTGAGGCCCGAGTTGAACAGCACGTTCGGCACGTCGTCGCTGGCGAGGAGGAGGTTCTTCTTCTCGGCGTAGACCTGCTCCGGGAGGTTCTTCCAGTCGATCGAGATGTTGGTGTCCTCCTCCCACTGCTGCACGAGCTGCATCGAGGAGTAGTCGGGGGACAGGGCGGACTTGGTGCCGCCGAAGGTCAGCGACAGCGTGTCGTCGACGATCGGCAGGCCGGTCTCGTTGAAGCCGACCTCGCTCGAGCGGTCCTGGACGGGGTCGTTCCCGCCGCCGGTCGTGCAGCCGGCCAGGAGCAGTCCGCCGGAGAGGGCGAGTGCGGTGGTGGTGAAGAAACTGCGGTGTCTCATCGTTCGTGTTCCTCTTGTCGAAAGGGTGGTGCGGGAGGGGTGGAGGGTCAGCTCTTCACGGCGCCGAGAAGGGCGCCCTTGGTGAAGTGCTTCTGCATGAAGGGCAGGACGATCAAGAGGGGGATCGTCGAGACGACGATCATTCCGTACTTGATCAGCTCGCCCAGGCGCTGGGCGGCGGCGTAGGAGTCCATCGCTCCGGAGCCGCCTGCGGAGGTGACCTCGGACTGGATCAGGACGTTGCGCAGCACCAGCTGGAGCGGGTACTTGCTCTCGTCGTCGAGGTAGATCAGGGCGTCGAAGAAGGCGTTCCAGTTGGCCACGAGGTGGATCATGATCATGAGGAAGATCAGCGGCTTCGACAGCGGCAGGACGATGCTGAAGAAGAAGCGGAAGTCGCTCGCGCCGTCCATCTGAGCGGCGTCGCGCAGCTCGCCCGGCACGTTGTTCTCGAAGAAGGCGCGGGCGATGATCAGGTTCCAGACGCCGACCGCGCCGGGCAGGACCACGGCCCAGATCGTGTCCAGCATCCCGAGGTCGCGCACCACCAGGTAGCGGGCGATCAGGCCTCCGTCGATGAACATCGTGAGGATGAAGATCAGGAGGAAGACGGTCCGCCCGTAGAGGTCCTTCCTCGACAGGGCGTAGGCCGCGCAGAGGATCGTGCTGACGCTGATCGCGGTGCCGACGACCGTGTACAGGACCGAGTTGCCGAAGCCCTGCCAGATCGCGCCGTCCGAGAAGATACGCCCGTAGCCCTCGAGGGTGAAGCCGGCCGGCCAGAGCCAGACGTTCCCGTTGAGGATCTGCGACGGCTCGCTGAACGAGGCGATCACGATGAAGTACATCGGGTAGACGATCGCGACGATCGCCAGGAGCAGGACGGCGATCGCGATCGTGTTGAACACGGGGTCCGCGTACCGTCCGGTGCGCTTCGCCGGGGCGGTGCGGCGAGGGGGAGTCGGTGCCGACGGCTCGCGGACGGCGCGGTCGGGGTGGATGGTCTGTGTCATGGCGTCGTCACCAGAGGCTCGATTGGCCCGCACGGCGGGCGACCTGGTTGAAGGTCGCCAGCAGGACGAGGTTGATCAGGGAGTTGAAGAGGCCGATGGCGGCCGAGTAGCTGAACTGCGCCTGCTGCAGCCCCGCCTTGTAGACGTAGGTCTGGATCACCTCGGAGGTCGGGAGGTTGAGGTCGGTCTGCATGAGCAGGACCTTCTCGAATCCGAGGTTGAAGAGATTGCCGATCGCCAGGATGAACAGGATCGTGATCACCGGCAGGATGCCCGGGATGTCGATGTGGCGGATCCGCTGCCACTTGCTCGCTCCGTCGACGCGGGCGGCCTCGTGCAGAGCCGGGTCGATCGCGGTGAGGGCGGCGAGGTAGACGATCATCGAGAATCCGGCGTTCTGCCAGATGTCGGAGCCGATGTAGAGGGGCCGGAACCAGTCCGGCGAGCCCATGAAGAACACCGGCTCTCCCCCGAGGGCGACGATCGCGCTGTTCACGATCCCGGACCGCGGCGAGAAGAGCAGGTGGATCATGCCCACGACCACGACGACCGAGATGAAGGACGGCGAGTAGAGCACCGTCTGCGTGAACTTCTTGAACCGCTCGCTCTGCAGCTGGTTGACGATCAGCGCGAGCACGATCGGCACCGGGAAGGCGATGAGCAGCCCCAGGGCGTTCACCGTCAGGGTGTTCTCGATCAGGCGCCCGAACTGGAACGACGAGACGAAGCGGGTGAAGTTGTCCAGGCCCACCCACGGGCTGCCCGAGAAGCCGAGCGACGGGTTGTAGTCGCGGAAGGCGATCTGGGCGCCGTACATCGGCCAGTACTTGAACAGCGCCACGAAGACGAGTGCCGGGGTCAGTAGTACGTATAACTGCCAGGAGCGCAGGGCGCGTCTCGCAGCGGAGCCGAGGCGCTGCCTCGGGCTCAGGAGGCGCCGTGGCCGGGGGATCCCGGGGGCGGACTTCATCGTCGTCATGCGCGCACCTCTGCACTCGTCACCGATCCGCGGAGGACCGGTGAGCAATGGATGGGATGGGGTCGGGGCTCCTCGCGCGGTTCCGCGAGGAGGAGGGAGACGGCGTCGCGGGCCATGCGCTCGTGGGGGAGCGCGACGGTCGTGAGGCCGGGGTCGAGGTAGGAGGCGAGGGTCTCCTGGTCGTCGAAGCCGACGATGGAGCAGTCCTCGGGCACGCGGAGGCCGCGCGCCTCGAGAGCCCGGTAGGCGCCCCAGGCGGTGCGGTCGTTGCCGCAGAAGATCGCGGTGGGGGGATCGGCCTCGTCGAGGAGCTCCGCGGTGAGCGCGAGGCCGTCCTCGACGGTGCCGCCGGAGCCGTGCCGGACGAGGCGGGGGTCCACGGTGAGGCCCGCCTCCTCGAGGGCGCGGCGGTAGCCCGCTCGCCGTCCGACACCCGCGGGGAGATCGCTGTCGGCCGGCTGGATGTCGATGTAGGCGATGCGGCGGTGGCCGGCGCCCGTCAGCTGGCTGGTGGCGGTGTACCCGCCCTCCTCCTCGTCCGGGAAGACGCTCGAGAAGCGCCCGCCGGCGGACTGGGCGTTCACGACCACGGTGGGCACGTCGCCCAGCGCCTCCGGCACCTCGACGACGCGGTGGTACATCGAGGCGTAGATGACGCCGAGCACGCGGTACGACAGCATCATGTCGATCGCCGACTCCTCGAGGGCGCGCTCGCCGAAGGTGTCGACGCTGAGGATGATGTGGCCGCTCTCCCAGGCCCGCATCTGCGCGCCCTTCAGCAGGCGGCCGGCGAAGGGTGAGCTGGCGACCTCGTCCGAGACGAAGCCGATCATCCCCGACTGCCCGCTGCGGAGCGACTTCGCGAAGGCGTTGGTGCGGTAGCCGAGATCCTCGACCGCCTCCATCACGCGGGCTCGGGTGGCCTCGGTGACGCGGTTGCCGGGAGCGTTGTTGAGCACGAGGGACACGGTGGCCTGGGAGACGCCGGCGCGCTCCGCGACCTGCCTCATCGTCGCCGTCCGTCCGGCCATGACCCACCTCCTCGTGGTCTCGGTTATTCGTATAACTGGAAAGTACACATCCGAGAGCGCGGCGTCAACATCCGATTCCGCGAGCCCCGGTCGGCAGGTCGCGGGAACGCAGGAGTCGTCGTTCTGGAGCTCGAGTGCGACGACGTCCGCGTTCTCGCGGAGGGCGGGGGCGTCAGCCGGAGGACTCCCGCGGTACGAGGCGGACGGGCATGGCCTGCACGCCCGCGGTCGGACGTCCGTGGATCGCGTTCGAGAGCTCCTCCGCGGCGGCGCGGCCGAGCGTGTCGAGCATCATGTCGATGCTCGAGAGCGGCGGGCGGGCGGCCTCGACGAGGAGGTCCCAGTTGTCGAAGCCGACGACGGCCACGTCCTGCGGCACCCGCCGGCCGGTCTCGCGCAGGTGGTCGAGGGTGCCGCGGGCGATCTGGTCGCTCGCGCAGATGATCGCGTCGAGGTCCGGATGCGCGCGCAGCAGCGTCTCTGCGCACTGGCGGCCCCAGCTCTCGGACCACTGCCCGAAGAGGACGCCGCCGCCGACCAGCGGCAGCCCCGCCTCCGTCAGCGCCTGCTCGACGCCCCGGGCGCGGTCGTGCGCGGCGGTGTAGCTCGGCTCGCCGTTGACGAGGGCGATCCTCGTCCGTCCGCGCTCGATCAGGTGGCGGGCGGCGAGGACGCCGGCCTGCACGTTGTCGGGCGTGAAGGAGGAGTCGCGCGGATCCTCCGAGGGCGCGTAGGCGTAGACGACCGGCACCGGGATGGTGCGGGTGATCGAAGGGCGCGGGTTCGTCGTCCGGCCGAGCACCACGATCCCGTCGACGCGCTTGGCGAGCAGGTTCTTGATGTGGTGCTGCTCGCGGATCGAGTCGCCGCGGGCGTCGCAGAGGAGCACCGACGTCGATCCGGCGCCGAACGCGTCCTCGGCGCCGAGCAGCACGGGGAGCACGAAACGGTTGTCGAGGTCGTTGGTGAGCATCCCGATGGTGCCCGTGCGCCGGGAGTTGAGGGCCTGCGCGAACGGGTTCGGGGTGAAGGAGAGGGCCTCGGCGGCGTCCAGCACGCGCTGGCGGGTCTCGGCGCGCACCTGGTCGCGGCCGTTGAGCGCCTTGGAGGCGGTGGCGATCGAGACGCCGGCGGCGGCCGCCACGTCGGTGAGCGTGATGGTGCCGGTGGGCTTGCGTGGTGGCACCGCGCCTCCGTTCCGGGCCCGGCGGGCCGCCGCGTCGATCCTCGCACGACTCCGGCGAAAAACCGAAAAGACCGAAAAGGTCGCATCTCTTGACGCGCTGACCGACCCTGCCTAGGTTTACCCGACAGAAAGTAGTTTCGGCCCGGCGTAGACGATCGGGACGACTGCCGAGGAATCCGTCAACGACGAAGGGATCATCCGTGAAGACGAGGAAGCACGCTCGGGGCCTCGCCGCCGCCGTCCTGCTGGGGACGGCCGCCGCCGCACTGACCGGCTGCGCGAGCGGCTCCGGGGGAGACTCCGGCTCCGCCGCGGGAGGCAGCTACACGTTCTGGGACCCGTACCCCCAGTTCGACGAGTCGTCCGACTGGGCGAAGCTCATCGACTCCTGCGGGACCGAGGCCGGCGTCACCGTCGAGCGCACCGGCTACGACACCACCGACCTGACCAACAAGGCGCTGCTCGCCGGTCAGCAGGGCAACTCGCCCGACCTCCTGCTCGTCGACAACCCTGTTGTCTCGACGCTCGCGGAGTCGGGCATCCTGACCACGACCGCCGAGTCCGGGCTCTCCACCGAGGGGATCGACGCGAACATCCTCGCGGCCGGCCAGACCGGCAGCGACACCTTCGGCGTGCCGATCGGCGCCAACACGCTCGCGTTGTACTACAACAAGGCCGTGCTCGAGAAGGCCGGCGTGGACGCCGCCTCCATCACGGACTGGGCCGGGCTGACCGACGCGCTCGAGAAGGTCACCGCCTCCGGCGGCAAGGGCATCACGTTCTCCGGCATCGGCACGGAGGAGGGGACCTTCCAGTTCCTGCCGTGGTTCTGGGGCTCCGGCGCCGAGCTGACCGACCTCGACTCGCCCGCCGCGGTCGACGCCGTCTCGCTCTGGAGCGACTGGCTCGAGAAGGGCTACGCGCCCAACTCCGTGATCGGCAACACGCAGACCACGAGCTGGCAGGAGTTCGAGACCGGCGAGTACGCGTTCGGCGAGAACGGCACCTGGCAGCTGGCCAACGCGAAGGCCTCGGGCATCGACTACGGCGTCCTGACCATCCCGTCGAAGGACGGCGGAGCGGCCCCCGCACCGACCGGAGGCGAGTTCCTCACCCTCCCGGTGCAGTCGGACACGGCGCGCTACGAGACCTCGAAGAAGATCGCCGAGTGCCTGACCTCGACGGAGAGCCTGGTCACGACCGACAACACGCTCTCGTACATCGCGCCGACGGCCGAGGCGCAGCAGGAGCAGGTCGCCGGCAACGCCGACCTCGAGCCGTGGGTCACCGCCGTGCAGGCCGCGAAGGGCCGCACCTCGGACGACCTCGGCACGAAGTACCCGAAGATCTCGGAGCAGCTGTGGGGCGCGGTGCAGACCGTGCTCAGCGGCTCGCAGTCTCCCGAGGACGCCCTGAAGGCCGCCCAGTCGGCCGCCGAATCCGCCACGAAGTAGGACGACCGGGGGCTCCCGCTCCCCGAACGAGGTCCCCCCGGCCGGTGCTCCGCGCACCGGCCGGGGGGACGGGAGAGACCATGACCACTGCCACCGAGACCGCCCGCCTCCTGCGGCGCGGCACCGAGCCGCCGGCCCCGCCCGCCCCGGCCGCCGAGAGCCGTCGGCGCCGCCGGCGCCCCGAGGGCGGCCGTCTGGTCGCGTGGGCGTTCCTCGCCCCGCTCGTCGCCTACCTGCTCGTCTTCTACGCGTTCCCGCTCTACCGCAACCTCGAGCTGAGCCTGAAGGACTACACGGTCCGCTCGTTCGTGCAGGGGAACGCACCCTTCGTCTGGTTCGACAACTACGTCCAGGTGTTCCAGGACGCGACCTTCGGCCCGGCGCTGCTGCACACGGCGGTCTTCACCGGCGTCTCGCTCCTCTTCCAGTTCACGCTGGGGCTGGCGCTCGCCGTGTTCTTCTACCGCCGCTTCCCGCTGGCGAGCACGCTCCGGGCGCTGTTCCTGGTGCCGTGGCTCCTGCCGCTGATCGTCTCGGCGTCGACCTGGTCGTGGATGCTCAACAGCGACTCCGGCATCGTGAACGCGTTCCTGGAGTCGTTCGGGATCGGCCAGATCAACTGGCTCACCTCGCCGACCACCTCGCTGATCGCGGTCCTGATCGCGAACATCTGGATCGGCATCCCGTTCAACCTGGTGATCCTCTACTCCGGCCTGCAGAACATCTCGCAGGACCTCTACGAGGCGGCCTCGCTCGACGGCGCGACCGGCGCCCAGCAGTTCTGGCGGATCACGCTGCCGCTGCTGCGGCCGGTGTCGGCGATCACGATCCTGCTCGGCCTCGTCTACACGCTGAAGGTGTTCGACATCATCTGGATCATGACGAAGGGCGGCCCCGCCGACTCCTCGACCACGCTCGCCACCTGGACGTACCAGCTCGGCTTCGGCTCGATGCTGCCCGATTTCGGACCGGCCGCGGCCGTCGGCAACCTGCTGATCATCCTGGCCCTCGTCTTCGGTCTCGTGTACATCCGGGTCCAGCGGAAGCAGGCCGACTCGTGACCGCCCGACGCCCCTGGTACCTGACGGTGGTCGGGATCGCCCTCACGGCGGTCATGCTGTTCCCCGTCTACTGGATGATCAACGTCTCCCTCACTCCGACCGGCTCGATGCGGAAGGATCCGCCGGACTGGTTCCCGTTCTCTCCCACGTTCACCGGCTACCAGGCGGTGCTGAGCGAGCAGCTGCCCTACCTGGGCACCAGCCTCGTCGTCGGCCTCGGCACGGTGCTGCTGACCGTGGCGATCGCCGCTCCCGCCGCCTACTCGCTGGCGAAGCTGCGGCCCCGCGGCGGGCAGGCCCTCTCGTTCGTGCTGCTGATCGCGCAGATGATCCCGGCGATCATCATGGCGATGGGCTTCTACGCCATCTACCTCAACCTGGGGCTGCTCAACTCGATCCCGGGCCTGATCGTGGCCGACTCCACCATCGCGGTGCCGTTCGGCGTGCTGATCTTCACGGCCTTCATGTCGGGGATCCCCGACGAGCTCACCCAGGCGGCCCGGATGGACGGAGCGAGCGCCTGGCGCACCTTCACCTCGGTGATCATGCCGATCAGCCGCAACTCCGTCGTCACCGTCTCGCTGTTCGCGTTCCTCTGGGCCTGGTCGGACTTCATCTTCGCCTCGACGCTCGACAGCGGAGGGAAGCTCCAGCCGATCACCCTCGGCATCTACAAGTACATCGGCAACAACAACCAGGAGTGGAACTCGATCATGGCGACCGCCGTGGTCGCCTCGCTCCCGGCAGCCGTCCTCCTCGTCGTCGCCCAGCGGTACGTCTCGGCGGGAGTCACCGCCGGCGCCGTCAAGGACTGACCCGTCCCTCCAAGGAGACACCGTGACCCTCACCGCCCCCACCGCCACCGCCCTCGGCGGCCCGGTCGCCCCCTCGCGGAGCGTGCTCCGGCCGCTCCGCCAGGACGAGATCAGCCTCACCGGCGGCTTCTGGAAGCACTACCAGGACCTCAACTCCTCCGCCGTCATCGAGCACTGCCGCTCGTGGATCGAGCGCGTCGGCTGGGCCGGCAACTTCGACCGCGCGGCCGACGGCTCGATCTCGTCCGCCGAGGGCGGCGACGCGCACGCGGGCATCGAGTTCGTGGACTCGGAGGTCTACAAGCTCCTCGAGGCCATGGCCTGGGAGCTCGGCCGGAGCGACGACACCGGGCTGCAGGAGCGGTACGACGACCTCGTCGCGCGGGTCGCCTCCGCCCAGGACCCGGACGGCTACCTGCACACGAGCTTCGGCCGGCCCGGCCAGCGTGCGCGCTACTCCGACCTGGAGTGGGGCCACGAGCTGTACAGCTTCGGGCACCTGATCCAGGCCGCCGTGGCGCGGCTGCGCACCGGGCACGACGACCTCCTGCCGCAGGTCGCCCGACGGCTCGCCGACCACGTGCACCGCGAGTTCGGGCCCGAGGGGAGGGTCGCCGTGTGCGGCCACCCCGAGATCGAGCCGGCGCTCGCCGAGCTGGCGCGGGCGACGGGGGAGGAGCGCTACCTCGAGCTGGCCCGCCTCTTCGTGGAGCGGCGCGGGACGGGGACGCTGAAGCCGATCGCGTTCGGCGCCGAGTACTTCCAGGACGACGTGCCCGTGCGCGACGCGGAGGTGCTGCGCGGCCACGCGGTGCGGGCCCTCTACCTCGCCTCCGGGGCTCTCGATGTCGCGGTCGAGACCGGCGACGCCGAGCTGGAGGAGGCGGTCCGCCGCCAGTGGGAGGCGACCGTCGAGCGGCGCACCTACGTCACGGGCGGGATGGGCTCGCACCACCAGGACGAGGCGTTCGGCGCCGACTACGAGCTGCCGCCGGACCGCGCCTATGCCGAGACCTGCGCGGCGATCGGCTCCACGATGCTCAGCTGGCGGCTCCTGCTCGGCTCGAACGAGCACCGCTACGCGGACCTGATGGAGCGGACGCTGCTGAACGCGGTGCTCCCCGCCACCCGCGACGACGGCCGCGCCTTCTTCTACACGAACACGCTGCAGCAGCGCGTCGACGGAGTGGCGCCGGACGAGTCGCGCGAGACCGACCGCGCGCAGTCCAGCCTCCGCGCGCCCTGGTTCTGGGTCTCGTGCTGCCCGACCAACACCGCCCGCACCCTCGCGAGCGTCGAGCTCGGCTTCGCCACCGCCACCGACGAGGGCGTGCAGCTGCACCAGTACGGCGCGTACGAGGTGCGCACCGGAGGCGTCGCGCTGGGCGTCGAGACGGAGTACCCGGCCGACGGCGAGATCGTCGTGCGGATCCTCGAGGACGCGGAGTTCGCGTTGACGCTGCGGGTGCCGCCGTTCGCGCGGGGCTCGGCGCTGCTCGACGGCGAGCCGGTCTCGACGCCGACCGTCACCGTCCGCCGGGCGTTCTCCGCCGGCGACACCGTGCGGCTCTCGCTGCCGATGACGGCCCGCTTCGTCGCCCCGCACCCCCGGATCGACGCGGTGCGCGGCCAGGTCGCCCTCGAGCGCGGGCCGTTCGTGCTCGCGATCGAGTCGCTCGACCTGCCCGAGGGCCTGGACACCGAGCACATCGCGGTCGACGCGTCGGTGCCGCCCGTCGTGACGGCGGAGGGAGCGCGCGTGTCCCTCGTGGCGCGGGAGGCGGCATCCGGCTGGCCCTACGGCTCCGTGCCTGTGGAGGAGGGGCGCCGCTTCGAGGCGGAGTTCCGGCCGTACCACCGCTGGGCGAACCGCGGACCGTCGACGATGCGGATCTGGACGCCGACGGCCTGACGGGCACCGCTCGCGAGAACGCAGAAGTCGTCGCACTCGAGCGCGAGTGCGACGACTCCTGCGGAGTGGCTGCCGTTGCGGCGCCTGCGCTCAGATCCAGCCGCGCTCGCGGGCCTCGATGACCGCGCGCTGGCGGGTGTCGACGTCGAGCTTGCGCAGGATCGACGAGACGTGGTTGCGGACGGTGCCGGAGGAGAGGTGCAGCGCCGCGCCGATCTCGCCGATCGTCTCGCCGCGGGAGCCGGCGCTGAGCACGTCGAGCTCGCGGTCGGTCAGCGGGCTGCGCGTGCTCGCCAGGGCGTCGGCGGCGATCTCCGGATCGACGTAGCGGCGTCCGCTCGCGACCTGGCGGATCACCTCGGCGACGTCCTCGACCCGGCGCGACTTCGGCAGGAAGCCGCTGACGCCCGCTCCGAGCGCTCGCCGCAGGACCCCCGGCCGCGCGTGCCGGGTGACGACCACGACGCGCGTCGCCGAGACCCGGCGCAGCCGCTCCGCCGCCTCGATCCCGTCGAGCCCGGGCATCTCGACGTCGAACAGGCACACGTCGGGCTGCAGGCGCAGCGCCTCCGCGACCGCCTGCTCGCCGTCGCGGCACTCGCCCACGATCTCGAGGTCCTCCTCGAGGCGGAGGAGCGCGGCCAGCGCCGTGCGGATCATGTCCTCGTCGTCGGCGATCAGCACCCGGATCACGAGTCGCTCCCCACCGGCAGGCGCGCGTCCAGCTCGAAGGAGCGGCGGACCGCCCCGGCGCGCAGCGTCCCGCCCGCCCGCTCGACCCGCTCCGCCATGCCGAGGACGCCCGAGCCGGTCCCGTCCGCCTCCTCCGCGTCCGGTGCCAGGTCGTTCACCGCCTCGAACCGCCACTCGTCCCGCTCCCGCGCGAGCCGCAGCCGCGCGCTGGAGCCGCCGCCGTGCTTGAGGATGTTCGTCGTCGTCTCGCGGACCACCGGCCCGAGCGTCTCGGCCGGCGCGTGAGCCGCCGCCGGGTCGACCTCGAGCTCGACGCGGAGCCCGGCCGAGCGGAGCAGGTCGGCGGCGTTGGCCAGCTCGTCGGCGAGCGGGACGCTGCGGAAGCGCGTCGCCAGCTCGCGGGTGCCGGTGCGGGCGCCGTCGACCGAGCGCTGGGCGGCGCGCAGCTGCTCGAGAGCGGCCTCGGGGTCGCTGCCGAGGAGGCGCTCGGCGAGCTCGAGCTGCAGCGCGATGACCTGGAGGTGGTGGCCCTGGAGGTCGTGCACGTCGCCGGCGAGCAGCAGGCGCTCCTGCGCGGCGGCGAGCCGGCCCTCGGCGGCGCGCGCCCGGTCGAGCTCGCGGACGATGTCCCACCACCACAGCGCGCTGACGACCGTCAGGGGCAGCAGTGTCGCGAACAGCAGGAGGGTCGAGAGCGCGGCCGACGCGTCCGGCGCCGCGCGCGTCTGCTCGAGCACCGCCGCGACCGCGAGGACGATCGTGCAGAGCACCATCACCCGGAGCCGCACGCCGCTCTGCCAGGGCAGCACGGCGACCAGGGTCGCGGCGAGCGAGAGCCCGAGCGCGAGGCTCCCGGCGGCCGTGCCGGTGAGCGCGGCGGCCGCCACTCCGAGGCAGAAGACCAGGGTCGGCGCGGCCCGGAGGCGCACCGGGCCCTCGCGGTCGGCGCGCCGGTACGCGAGCGCGGTCGGCGAGAACACCGCGACCCAGGCGGCCGCGCCCAGGAAGTAGGCGGCCTTCCGCCACTCCTCGGCCTCGGCGCTCAGCACCGCCACGGACCAGACGGCCAGGACGACCACCACGAAGGAGGCGGCCGACGCGAGGGTGTACCACCAGGTCACGGCGACGCCGCGGCCTGCGCGCACGGGCGGATCCGCCTCGGTCGTGTTCACCATGCGGCCCAGGCTACGACCATGACACTTGTCACCCCTCGGGCCGTCGATCCTCCCGGGACGCGGTGATCCGGCGGCACTGCCGCAGCGGGCGCGGACACGGTCGGATGGAGGAGTCCCGAGAGCCGGGGCCACGTACCGGAAGGCACGACCATGACGATCATCAGCGACGCGATCCTCGGATTCCAGGACCTGATCGGCCGCGTTCCCGAGCTCGTGCAGCCCCTCGTCGTCGCCGCGGCCGGGGCCGTCCCCTTCATCGAGGGCGAGGGGGCGGCGAGCATCGGGATCATCGGCGGCATCCACCCGGTCGTCGCCGGGCTTGCGGGGGCGATCGGCAACTTCGTCTGCGTGGCGCTGCTCGTGCTGCTGGGCACCGGCGTCCGCTCGGCGATCACGGGCCGCTCGGAGGCGAAGCGGACGACTCCGCGGCGCGAGAAGTTCCAGCGGGCATTCACCCGCTACGGCGTCCCGGGCGTGAGCCTGCTGGGGCCGCTGCTGCTCCCGACGCACTTCACCGCGGTGATGCTGGCGGGCGCCGGAGTCGGCCGCGGGCGGATCCTGCTCTGGCAGGGCGTCGCGATCGCGCTGTGGACGACGGTGCTCACGGTGATCGTCGGGCTCGCGGTCTCGGGCGCGACGCAGGCGGGCTGAGCGGGCCGGACACGGTCCTGAAGCGTGGAACCCCGGTCGCGTAGAGGCGTTCGCGCCACCGGTCAGTGCCGGATGCGCCGTCCCGGTCCGCCGTCCGGATCCGCCGGGCCGGCGGACTGCAGGTGGGTGTGCAGGCGGATGAGGGTGTCGCGCAGCCGGGTCTTGACGGTGCCGAGCGGGATCGACAGCTCCTCCGCGATCTCGGAGTGGCTGTACCCGCGGACGTAGGCGAGGTAGAGGACGTCGTGGTGGATGGCGGCGAGCTGCCGGATCGCGCCGGCCGCGGGCGCCAGGGCCAGCCGGACGTCCGAGCGCTCCCACTCGTGATCGCGCGGCCGGTCGAGGACCGTGTACTGCAGCTCCCGGCGCCGCGCCGACCGGTCCGCCCGGGCGCGGTCCACGGCACGGCGGTGCGCGACCTGGGCCAGGAAGGCGAGCACGGGACGGCCCGGGTCGAGCGAGCGCGCGGTGCGCCAGAGCTCGAGGTAGACCTCCTGCGCGACCTCCTCGGCTGCGGCGCGGTCGTCGAGCACGGCGTCCGCGACGGAGACGACCCGGCCCGCGGTGAGCGAGTAGAGCTGCCGGAAGGCGGTCCGGTCGCCCGCGCAGACCCGCAGCAGCAGGGCCGCTGACCGCGCAGGGCTGTCCCCGGGCTCACGCCGCTTGCCCGTCATCGTCGACACAGGGCTCAGCCTGGCACCGCGGACGCGCTCCTCCCGGGGTCGTGCCCCGAGAGGTGGCCCCCATTAGAGGCTCACTTCTGCTCGCGTCCGCTGATGTGCGCCGCCCGACCCCCACTCTGCCCAGGGCCGGCCGTTCGCAACCGAGGCCCGGAGCGTCCGACAGTGGCCATCAGGCCGGTGCCGGGCCGCTCGACCTCGGTTGCGGACGGGCTCAGACGGCGACGCGCGCGTTCGACTGCGCGAGGAGAGCGACCGAGCGCAGGCGCGCCTCCGTCTGCAGCGACGCGTGGGCGACGATGACCTCGTCGGCGTCGGCGGAGCGGGCGAAGTCGGCGGCGTAGTCAGCCACCTGGTCGCCGGTGCCGACACCGGTGTAGGTGGTCATGCTCGCGACGTGGGCGCCGATCGGGGCGCTGAGCAGGGCGTCGAGCTCCTCATCGTCGAAGGTCTGGCCGACGGGGATCTGCCCGCTCTGGCGCAGCAGCATCATCAAACGGGCGCGCTTCATCTGCGCGAACTGTTCCTGCGCGTCCTCCTCGGTGTCGGAGGCGATGGCGTTCATCCCGGCGATCACGTAGGGCGCGTCGAGCTGCTCGGAGGGGCGGAAGCCGCGGCGGTACTCCGCGACGGCCTGGTGCAGCGCGTCCGGAGCGAAGTGCGAGGCGAACGCGTACGGCAGGCCCAGCGCGGCGGCCAGCTGCGCGCCGAAGAGCGAGGAGCCGAGGATGTAGAGGGGGACGCGGGTGCCGGCACCGGGCGTCGCGCTCACTCCGGGGATGCGGGACTCGCCGGCGAGGAAGGCCTGCAGCTCCAGCACGTCCTGCGGGAAGCGCTCGGAGGAGTCGGGGTCGCGGCGGAGCGCGCGGAAGGTCGCCTGGTCGCTGCCAGGGGCGCGGCCGAGTCCGAGGTCGATCCGGCCCGGGTGCAGCGTCTCGAGGGTGCCGAACTGCTCGGCGATGGTGAGCGGGGAGTGGTTCGGCAGCATGACGCCGCCGGAGCCGAGGCGGATCGTGGAGGTCTGCGAGGCGACGTGCGCGATGAGCACCGAGGTCGCGCTGGAGGCGATGCTCGCCATGTTGTGGTGCTCGGCGTACCAGACGCGGCGGTAGCCGTTCCGCTCGGCCTCCTGGGCCAGGGCGACGGAGGCGGCGAAGCTGTCGCGAGCGGTCTCACCGGGGGCGATGGGGGCGAGGTCGAGGATGGAGAGGGGAACGCTCATGGTGAGGGCAACGCCCGCGACGGCTCCGGTGTTCCCGTCGCGGGCGCCGTCCTCACGCCTCGGGGATGTCGCGGCCGTACGCCTCCAGCGTCACGGCCTCGGGCTCCGGTCCGCCGCGCACGCCGGCCTCGAGGGCGTCGATCCGGGCGAGCTCCGAGCCGGAGAGCGCGAAGTCGAACACGTCGATGTTCTCGGCGATGCGCTCGGGGCGGGTCGACTTCGGGATGACCTGGCGGCCCTCCTGCAGGTGCCAGCGCAGCATCACCTGCGCGGCCGTCTTCCCGTACTTGGCGCCGAGCTCGAGGAGCACCGGGTCGTCGAAGCTGCGGCGCGGGGAGTCGCGGTAGGCGGTGATGCCGCCGATCGGCGACCAGGCCTGGGTGAGGATGTCGTTCTCGCAGCCGAACCGCTCGACCCGCCGCTGCTGGAAGTACGGGTGCACCTCGAGCTGGTTCACCGCGGGGACGACGTCGGTCTCGGCGAGCAGGCGGGTGAGGTGCTCGACCATGAAGTTGCTCACGCCGATCGCCCGCACCCTCCCGTCGGCGAGCAGCCGTTCGAGCGCCCTGTAGGCGTCGAGGGTGCGGTCGAAGGCCTCGGGCAGGGCCTGGTGCAGGATCAGCAGGTCGATCCGCTCGACGCCGAGCTTGCCCGCGCTCTTGTCGAAGGCGTGCAGCGTCTCGTCGTAGCCGTAGTCGCTGATCCACACCTTCGTCTCGAGGAAGACGTCGTCGCGGCCGGCGATCGCCTCGCCCACCTCGCGCTCGTTGCCGTAGGCCGCCGCCGTGTCGATGTGCCGGTACCCCGCGTCGAGCGCGGCGGCGACGGCGGCGCGGGTCTCGTCGGGCGGAGTCTGGAAGACGCCGAGTCCGAGGGCGGGGATCTCGACACCGTTGTGGAGAGTGAACGTGTTCATGAGCCCACGCTACGTCCGCAGACGCCGAGTCGCCCGAGAAGCCGCGCGCGACTCCTCAGGCGACCCCGTCGCTCCGGCCCTGCTCAGCCGTCGATCGGCAGCAGGATCCCCTTCACCGTCTCGTCCGTGGCGAGGAACTCCTGCACGGCCGGATCCTGGAAGGCCTGGACGAGCTTCTTCACGTTCTCGGTGTCGCGGTACTTCGAGCCGATGGTGAGCTGCCCGGCGAAGTCGTCGGGGGCCTGCGGGGCGAAGATCTGCTGCTCGATCGGGATGCCGGCGGCGAGGTAGTACTCGGTGTAGCCGACGGCTGCGTCGAGGTCCGGCAGCGCGCGCGACTGGGCGGCGAAGTCGAGCAGGGTGAACTGCAGGTTCTTCGGGTTCTCGGCGATGTCGTCCTGGGTCGCGGTGCCCGGCTCCGTGCCCGGCTTCAGCGTGATCAGGCCGGCGTTCTGCAGCAGCCAGAGGCCCTGCGCCTCGTTGGCGGGATCGGAGTAGAGCGAGACCGTGCCGCCGTCGGGGATCTGGGAGACGTCGGAGTACTTGTCGCTCCAGAGCCCGAAGCCCCAGCGGAAGACGGGGGTGGCCGCCTCCTCCTCGAAGTCGGGGTTGGCCTCGAGCACCTGTCCCAGCCAGAGCTTGTGCTGGTAGACCGTGGCCGCGACCTCGCCCTCGCTCACCGCGCGGTTGATGGTGTTGCTGTCCGAGAGCCCCTTGAAGGCGACGGTGATGCCGTAGCGCGGCGCCACCTCCTTCGCGACGAAGTCGACCAGGGCCTGCTCGGAGGCATTGCCCTCGGCGGTCGCGACGTAGAGCGTCGCTCCCTCCTGCTCGTTGGCCGAGACGGCGGGGGAGAGGAGCGGGACGGCGATCGCGGAGGCGACGCCGACCACGACGACGGCCGCTCCGGCGATCCAGGGCCAGCGGCGCTTCTTCTTGAGATCGAATCCGAGGTCGTCGGGAGTGGACATGGCGGTGCCTTTCGAAGAGGGGGTGCGCGGGCGCGCGGGAGGGGCGCCCGAGGGCGCAGGAGGAGGAGTGGTGGTTCTAGACGGCGGCCGCGACCCGCGGCGCTCGCCGCGAGCGGGAGGCGCCGGGCGTGGTCGCGCGGACGAGGGCGTCGCCGGTGAGCTGCACGGTCGCGACGGTGGCGACCAGGATCACGATGGTGGCGAGCATGACGGTGGTGTCGAAGCGCTGGTAGCCGTAGGTCACCGCGACGTAGCCGATGCCGCCGGCGCCGATCGTGCCGGCGATCGCCGAGTACTCGATCATCGCGATCGTGTTGATCGTCAGGCCGCCGATGATCTGCGGCACCGCCTCGCTCAGCTGGGCGGTCCGCACCACCTGCAGCCGCGACGCTCCGGAGGCGCGGGCGACGCGGGTGAGCGAGAGCGGCACGCTGCGCAGCGCGTTCTCGACGATCCGGGTGAAGAAGGCGATCCCCGCGATCGACATCGGCACGACGGCGGCCGCGATCCCGATGTTGGTGCCGGTGATCAGGCGCGTGAACGGCATGATCGACGCCATCAGGATGAGGAACGGCAGCGAGCGGCCGACGCTGATCACGGCGCTGAGCACCTGGTGCGCGGCCCGGTTCTCGGCCAGCCCGCCCGGAGCGAGGTTGTGCACGAGAGCGCCCAGCGGCACGCCGACCAGCACCACGATCGCCATGACGATGCCGACCATGATCAGCGTCTCGCCGAGCGCCGGCAGCACCAGCGCGGGGATCTGCTCGAGCGGGACCTTGTTGTCGAGGTGGAGGATCATGCCGCCACCTCCTCGGCGAGGACGCGCACGCCGGCGGGCCGGACCGACAGGCCGAGCTCGGCCGCCGCACGGGTGAGCCGCGCCTCGTCGACCGGGCCGAGCCCGATCGTCGCGTGGCCGACCGCCTGCCCGTCCACCGTCTCGATCGCCGCGCCGAGCAGCGAGACGGGGCCGACCGCCTCCGCGAGCCGGGTGACCCAGTCGGTCGGCACTCCGGAGCGGGAGTAGCCCACTACCCATTCGCCCAGACCCGGGCCGGGCGCGACGGAGGGGCGCACCGGGTTGAGGGCGAGGCCGAGCGGGGACGCGGGGTCGCGCAGCAGGTCGACGAGGCGCCCCGACTCCACGATGCGGCCGTGGTCGAGGCGGGCGACGGAGTCGGCCACCTGGCGCACCGTCTCCATCTCGTGGGTGATGAAGAGGATCGAGAGGCCCAGGTCGTCGCGCAGCTCCTTCAGGAGCGTGGTGATCGCGGTGGTCGAGGCGGGGTCGAGGCCCGAGGTCGCCTCGTCGGAGAGCAGCACCGAGGGGCGGAGGGCGAGCGCGCGGGCGATGCCGACGCGCTGGCGCTGACCGCCGGAGAGCTGGTGCGGGTAGTAGCGCGCGCGGTCCGAGAGGCCGACGCGCTCGAGCAGCTCCGCGACGCGCCGCTTCGTCTCGGCGGCGGTGACGCCGAGGTACTCCAGCGGCAGGGCCACGTTCTGCTCGGCCGTGCGGCGGCTGAAGAGTCCGTCGGACTGGAAGACGGTGCCGATGCGGCGGCGGGCGACGCGCAGCCGCTCCTCCGAGAGCTGCGAGAGCGCCTCCCCGTTGACGACGACCGTGCCCGAGGTGGGCCGCTCGAGGAGGTTCACGCAGGCGGCGAGCGTGCTCTTGCCCGCACCGCTCGGGCCGACGACGGCGAAGATCTCGCCGGTCGCGACCGAGAAGTCGAGGCGGTCGAGCACGGTCGCCGGACCGTACGACTTGCTGAGCTGCTCGAGCCGGATCATCGCGTTCCTTCGGACGGGTCGGGCGGCCGCGGCCTCTCCGCGTCGTCCCGGACACGATGATGGAGCACCGCGGGCCCGCCCGTCCCGGCCCGCGTCGCCCGGCGTAACCCTTCGTCGCCGGGCGTAACAGTGCGCGGGGCGGAGGGGGTCGCGGCCGCGAGACGCGACAGGACCGCCGCGGCCGGCAGCACGCGGGCTACCGTGACCGGATGCAGCCGAAGTGGGAGTCGACGACCATCGAGCGCGCCTTCGACGAGGGGTGGTCGGACGAGCCGATGGGGACGAAGGAGAAGTTCTGGCTCGTCGCCGACGGCGATCTGTGGCTCTTCAAGTTCGCCCGCCAGCGAGGAGACGAGACCCGCGGTGAGGACTGGGCGGAGTGGGTGTCGTTCCATCTCGCGCGGATGCTCGACGTCCCGTGCGCGGAGATCCGACCTGCGACGGTGGGCGGTCGGCGCGGAATCATGTCGAGGAACGTCATCGAGCGCGAGCAGATCCAGAGCCTCGAGATCGGGAACAGCCTGCTGCGCCACTCCGATCGCCACTACGACCACGCTCGGAGGCGGCCCGACGACCGCTACACCGTCGATGCGGTGAGACGTGCTCTCGACGGCGTCGACGCTCCTGCAGGCTTCGACGCCGTCGCCGGACTGAGCGGTTTCGACGTGTGGGCGGGCTACCTGCTGTTCGATGCCTGGGTAGCTGGACGGGATCGACACGACGAGAACTGGGCCGTCATCGCCGGACGCGGTCATCGGACCCTCTCGCCCTCGTTCGATCACGGCAATGCCCTCGGGTTCCAGGAGACCGAGGAGAAGCGCGCCGCCTGCCTCGCCGATGAGGCTCTCTTCGACCGGTGGGTGCGGAGAGGAAGGAGTCACCATTTCGCCGGAAGACCGCTGCTGGTCGACCTCGCAGCGGAGGCCCTCGCGGCGGCCTCTCCGGAGGCGCAGGCGTTCTGGCCTGCTCGGCTCCGAGCGGTCGATCCCTCTGCGGTCCGCGAGGTCCTCGCGGCGGTTCCTCCGACCCTGATGTCGGAGACGTGCGCTAGTTTCACGGAAGGACTGCTGGCAGCGACACGGAGGAGGATCCTCGATGACTCTCCTCGTTGATCGACCGGCGCCGCGTCCGACCCCTGGTGTCCGCGAGCTGCTGCTCGTCTGGCAGAACCCTCGTACTCGCCGGTTCCTCCGCGCGGCGGTGCTGTCCGTCGGGGTCGACGGCTTCCTCTTCCGGTACGAGCCGGCGGCTGTCGCCGACGAGGACTTCTTCCCGCTCGCGGAGTTCCCCCGTGTGGACGCGGAGTACCGGAGCTCGTCCCTTCCGCCGTTCTTCGCCAACAGGGTGATGTCGTCCGAGCGCGGCTCGTACGAGGAGTACCTGGGGTGGCTCGGTCTCGAGGCGGCGTCCCCCGACCTGCCCGTCGAGATCATGGTCCGGACCGGCGCGGCGCGAGCGACCGACACCTTCCATGTCGTGGAGAAGCCTCTCCGCACCGCGCAGACCCTCATCAGTCGTTTCTTCGTGTCGGGAGTCCGCCATCGGGCCGAGCTCCCGCTTCCGGTGCTGCCTCTCGAGCAGGGCGACGGGCTGGTCCTCGTGCCCGACGCCTCGAACCTCCGCAACCCGGAGGCCTACGAGGTGGCCTCGGTGTCCGGCGAGCGGATCGGATGGGTGCCGGACTGGCTGTGCGGTGAGGTCGCCGCGCTCATGGCGTCCGGATGGGAGGTCGAGGCGGTCGCCGAGAAGGTGAACCCCGAGGCCCCGTCCCACGTCCAGGTGCTCTGCCGGATCACCGCGACCCTGCGTCACTGAACCCGCTCCCGCTCAGCTCGCGGCGGCCGCCGCGCGGGGGCTCTCGGCGCTCGCCTCGCGGTCGAAGCGCTCGCGGCTGAAGACCTGGTCGGCTGTCGTCAGGGCGAGGCCGATCACGCCGGCCAGCTCGCCCAGGTCCGACGTGTGGATGGTCAGGTGCCGCGTGGCGAGCGGGTGGGTGCGCAGGTAGACGCGCTCGCGCAGGCCCGACATCAGCACCTCGCCGCAGTCGCCGAGCTGGCCCGAGATCACGATGGTCCGCGGGTTGAGGATGTTGACGAGGTCGGCGACCGCCTCGCCGAGGACGCGGCCGGCCTGGCGCACCGCCTGGGTGGCGCGCATGTCGCCGCGGAGCACGCGGGCCGTGACGTCGGCGACGTGCTTGATCGAGGGGTCGTCGGCCGAGAGGTCGCGGACGAGGGCCCAGCCGCTCGCATACGCCTCCACGCAGCCGGCGTTGCCGCAGCGGCAGGGCAGCGGATCCGCGTCGACCGTGCCCGTGACCGCGCGGGTGTGGCCGATGTCGCCGGCCGCGCCGACGGCTCCGCGGATCGTCGCTCCGTTGAAGACGAGGCCCGAGCCGATGCCGGTGCCGAGCTTCAGGCTGATCAGGTTGTCGGAGCCGTGGTGGCGCGACTCGGCGAGGGCGCGGGCGTTCGCGTCGTTCTCGATGACGACCTGCACGCCCTCGTACGGCTGGGCGAAGTAGCCGGCGATGTCGAAGTCGTCCCAGCCGGTCATGATCGGCGGATTGCGCACGCGCCCGGCGGCGAACTCGACCGGCCCCGGGACTCCGACGCCGATGCCGGCGACCGCGTCGCCCTGCTGCAGCCGCTCGAACGCGGCGAGCACCAGCGAGAGCACGGCGTCCGGTCCCTCCCAGACGTCGACGACGCCGCTCTCGTGCCGGAGGGGGGTGCCGCGCAGGTCGCAGGCGGCGGCGACGAATCCGCTCGCCCCGATGTCGGCGGTGAGGAACACCGTGCCGACGAGGTTCATCGCGAACATGCTCGAGGGGCGCCCGCCGGTCGACTCGCCGCCGGTGGTGGGGGCGATCAGGCCGAGCTCCACAAGGGTCGCGAGGCGCTGGTTGACGGTGGAGCGGGAGAGCCCCGTCTGCTCCATCACCGCGTTGCGCGAGACCTCGCCCTGCTCGCGGAACAGCGCGAGGACGTCGGCCACGTGCGAACCGGCCTCGCCGGTGGAGTACCCCGTCATCGCTCCCCCTCTTGTCACGGTCAGCGTACATGCCTGCCGACGGGAAACCTGAAGTTCCCCGACTTTCGTATTGCGGTAACGCGAAAGCCCCGGTAGTTTTCACACACCGGCACGCAGTGGTGCCACTGATCCTCAAGGATGACGATGAACCGCACAGCACGCCGCCTCCTCCCGGTTCTCGCACCGGTCGGCGCCCTCGCACTCCTCCTCACCGGCTGCGCCTCGGGTGGCGACACGGCCGCCGGCGGCTCCGGATCGACCAAGGTCGCCGCGGTCATCAAGGGCCTCGACAACCCCTTCTTCCAGGCGATGGAGAACGGCATCGAGGACACCGCGAAGGACGACTCCGTGGACGTCTCGGTGCAGGCCGCCGCCGACATCGGCGACACCACCGGCCAGGCCGACAAGCTCACCACGGTCGCCGGCCAGGACTTCGGCTGCCTGATCGTCAACCCGATCAGCGGCACGAACCTGGTGCAGGCCCTCGCCTCCGCCACCGGCAAGACGATCGTCAACATCGACAGCCCGCTCGACCCCGACGCGGTCGAGGCCGCGAACCTCGACGTGACCACCTACATCGGCACCGACAACGAGGCCGCGGGCGGCAAGGCCGGCGACTTCCTCCTGCAGCAGCTGCCCGCCGGCTCCGAGGTCGCCGTCATCGGCGGAGTCTCGGGAGACGTCACCAGCGCCGCCCGCGTCGACGGCTTCACCGCCGCGATCGGCTCCGACCTCACCGTCGTCCAGGAGGCCGCGGCCGACTGGAAGCGCGAGGTCGCGCTGACCAAGGCGACCGACATCCTCGCCGCGAACCCCGACGTGAAGGCGTTCTTCGCCGCGAACGACGACATGGGCCTCGGCATCGTCAAGGCCGTCGAGAACGCGGGCCTCACCGGCTCCGTCCAGGTGGTCAGCGTCGACGGCAACGAGGACGCGCTGCAGTCGGTGAAGAACGGCGGGCTCACCGCCACCGTCGCCCAGTACCCCTACGCGATCGGCCAGCTCGGCGTGCAGGCGTGCGAGGCCGTCGGCGCCGGCGAGGAGATCCCCGCCGAGATCGAGTCGCCCACCGCGCTCGTGACCTCCGAGACCGCGGAGCAGGCCCTCGGCGCCTTCCCCCAGCCGTTCGAGGAGTTCGACAACCCGCTCGCCGCGCTCGTCCCCAGCAAGTAGGACCTCCCGCCCATGGCAACCCAGGAAGCGACCATGACCTCAGTCACCGCCCGACCCCCGGCCAGCGCCTCCCCGCTGCTGGCGAACCTCCGTCAGCTCAGCTTCTGGGCCGAGAACGCCGCACCGATCGGGCTCGTCGCCCTGGTGATCGTGTTCTCGATCGCGACGCCGACGTTCCTCAGCCTCGGCAACATCAAGGCGATGCTCGTCGCCGCCGCGATCCTGGTCATCCTCTCGATCGGCCAGTCCTTCGTCATCACCACCGGCGGCATCGACCTCTCGATCTCGGCGACGATGACCGTCGGAGCGGTCGGCTTCGGCATCGGCTGGAGCGCCGGCTGGGGCTTCTGGCTCTCGGCGCTCGCGGCCCTGCTCTTCGCGGGGCTGATCGGAGTGATCAACGGCTTCCTGATCGCGAAGGGCAAGGTCACCGACTTCATCGCGACACTGGGCACGCTCTCGGTGGCGACCGGCCTCGCGCTGATCGTCTCCGACGGCAAGCCGATCACGGTCGGCAGCCCCGAGCTGCTCCGCCTCACCACCGGCTCGATCGGGATCATCGGCTACCCGATCATCCTGGCCGCGGTCATCGGAGTCGTCGCTTGGGTCGTCATGTTCCGAACCCGCTTCGGCCTGCACGTGCAGGCGGTCGGCGGCAACGAGGAGAGCGCGGTCGCCAACGGCATCAAGGCAGGACGCGTGCGCATCGCGGTGTACATCATCGCCGCCGTCCTCGCCGGAGTCGGATCGCTCCTCCTCGTCGCCCGCGTCGGCGCCGCGGAGCCGGCCATCAACACGCAGTACCTGCTCAACTCCATCGCGGCCGTCGTGCTCGGCGGAGTGAGCCTCACCGGCGGCAAGGCCAAGATCGTCGGCCCGATCATCGGAGCGTTCCTCCTGACCGCGCTGACCAACGGCCTGACCCTGCTCGGCGTCTCTCAGTTCTACCAGCCCCTCGCCGTCGGCCTGGTGGTCGTGCTCGCCGCCCTCATCACCCGCTACCAGAAGAAGTGAGCCCAGCCATGACCAGCGACATCCTGCTCGAAGCGCGGGACATCAAGAAGTCCTTCGGCGGCGTCCACGCTCTCAAGGGAGCGTCGATGTCGATGCGCCGCGGCGAGATCACCGCCCTGATCGGCGACAACGGCGCGGGCAAGTCCACCCTCGTCCGCTGCCTCTCCGGCGTGCACCCCGCCGACTCCGGCACCATCACCCTCGACGGCGACGTGGTGCACTTCACCACTCCGCTCGGCGCGCGGGACGGCGGCATCGAGACGGTGCACCAGACCCTCGCCCTGGTCGAGGACCTGACCGTGTGGCAGAACTTCTTCCTCGGCCGCGAGCTCACCAAGGGCGTGCCCGGGGTGCGGTTCCTCGACCGGACGCAGATGAAGAAGACGGCCCAGGAGCTGCTCGGCGACCTCGCCGTGAACGTCCCGCCGGTCACCAGCAAGGTCCGCCGCCTCTCGGGCGGCCAGCGCCAGGCGGTCGCGATCGCCCGGGCCGCGGGCTGGGGCAGCAAGATCGTGATCATGGACGAGCCGACCGCGGCGCTCGGCGTCCAGGAGACGGCGCGCGTCGAGAAGATCATCCTCAAGCTGCGCGACGCCGGAGTGGCCGTGCTGCTGATCAGCCACAACTTCGACCAGGTGATGCGCCTGAGCGACCAGGTGTGGGTGATGCGCGCGGGCCTCGCCGTCGCCGGCCGCCGCACCGCCGAGACCAGCGGCGACGAGCTCGTCTCGCTGATCACGGGCGCGAAGGCCGCCTGATGCACCCCGAGTTCCTGCACCGCGGGAGCACGGAGCGCTCGTCGCCGATCGGGGTCCACGCGGGCCTGCTCGTCGGCGACTGGACGCCGGAGTCGGGGCGCCGCGCGATCGGCGCCGCCGCCTCGATCGGCTTCGACCTGATCGAGATCCCGGCGCCCGACGACCCCGACGCCTCCGCGTGGACCGCCGACCTGCTCGACGAGCACGGGATCGACGCGGTCGTCTCGCTCGCGCTGGACGCCGACTCCGACATCACCGACCAGGCCACGGCCGGCCGCGGCGAAGAGCGGCTGCTGGCGGCCGTGCGGTTCGCCGAGGCGATCGGCGCGCGGTACGTCGGCGGAGTCACCTACTCGGCCATGCGCAAGTACGAGCACGCGGCCGACGCGGCTGCCCGCTCGCGCTCGCTCGACGTGCTGCGGAGGGTCGCCGCGGCCGCCGCTCCCGCCGACGTCGTCGTCGGCGCGGAGTACGTGAACCGCTACGAGAGCAATCTGCTGAACACGGCCGCCCAGACCGCCGCGTTCCTCCGCGACCTCGACGCGCCGAACGTGCTCCTGCACCTCGACACGTTCCACGCCCACCTCGAGGAGGTCGACCTCGCGAGCGCCGTCCGCGACGCCGGCGACCTGCTCGGCTACCTCCACGCCTCCGAGAACCACCGTGGAGAGCTGGGCACCGGGAGCACCGACTGGACCGGGCTCGCGGCGGCGCTCGCCGACTCCGGCTACCGCGGCCCGCTCACCCTCGAGAGCTTCTCGCCCGCCGTCCAGCCCCCGGCCTCGGCCGAGGGCATGGGCCTCTGGCGCGAGCTCTGGCACGACCCGGTCGCCCTCGCGACCTCCGGCCACGCGTTCCTCGCGGACCTGCTCGACACCGACCCCGCGGCCCGACGCCGCCCCTGAACCTCTCGAACCAAGGAGCACCACCATGACCACGAACCCTCTCGGAGTGCACGCCCTCGTCTTCGCCGGCGGCACCACCCCCGACGAAGTGACCGCGACGATCGAGCAGACCAAGGCGGCCGGATTCGACCTGCTGGAGCTCTCGCTGCACGACGTGCAGAACCTCGACACCGCCTCCGCCCGCGCCGCCCTCGAGGCGAACGACCTCGGCATCGTCTGCTCGCGCGGCCTCGCCTTCTCGGCCGACGTCTCCAGCGACGACCCGGAGGTGGTGGCCCGCGGCGCGAAGCTGCTCGCCGACTCCCTCGAGACCACCCACGCGCTCGGCGGCACCCACTTCACCGGCGCCCTCTACAGCGCGCTCGGGAAGTACAGCGCGCCCCTCTCGGCCGCGGGCCGCGCGAACGTCGTCTCGGTGCTGACCGACCTCGCCGCCGAGGCCTCGACGAAGGGCATGACCCTCGGCCTCGAGATCTGCAACCGCTACGAGACCAACGTCATCAACACCGCCGCGGACGCCCTGCGCCTCGCCGACGACATCGGCGCCGACAACGTCCTGATCCACCTGGACACGTACCACATGAACATCGAGGAGGACGACTTCTTCCGCCCGGTGCTGCTCGTCGGGGATCGTCTCGGGTATGTCCACATCGGCGAGAACCACCGCGGCTACCTCGGCAGCGGCCACCTCGACTTCACGACGTTCTTCCACGCCCTCGCCGCGATCGACTACCGCGGACCCATCACCTTCGAGTCGTTCTCGTCGGCCGTCGTCTCGCCGACCCTCTCGAACGACCTCGCCGTGTGGCGGAACCTCTGGAACGACGGCCCCGCGCTCGCCCGCCACGCCCACGGCTTCCTGGTGAACGCGCTGGAGAGCAGCCGTGGCGAGGCCTGAGACCGAGGTCGCGCCCGACGCGGTGCGGCCCGGCCTCGACGAGCTGGCCGGGCGCGCGCTCGCGCTGACCTCGCCGGGCCGCCGCGCGATCGTCGCGATCGCCGGCAGCCCCGGGGCCGGCAAGACCACGCTCGCCCGGGCCGTGGTCGCCCGCGCGAACGAGCTCGCGGGGGAGGGGACCGCCGCCTTCGTGCCGATGGACGGCTTCCACCTCGCCAACGCCACGCTCGACGAGCTCGGCCGCCACGATCGCAAGGGCGCCCTCGACACGTTCGACGGCTGGGGCTTCCTCGCCCTGGTGCGGAGGCTGCGCGCCGAGACCGACCACGTCGTCTACGCGCCCACCTTCGAGCGGACCGTCGACGAGGGAGTGGCCGGCGCGCTGGCCGTGCACCCCTCCGCGTCGCTCGTCGTGCTGGAGGGCAACTACCTCCTCGTCGACGAGGGCCCGTGGGCGCTGCTGCGCGCCGAGTTCGACGAGGCCTGGTTCTGCGCGACTCCCGAGACCGAGCGCTTCGAGCGCCTGGTCGACCGCCACGTCTCCTTCGGCCGCGCCCCCGAGGCGGCCTCCGCCTGGGCCTCCGAGGTCGACGGGCGGAACGCGCTGCTGATCGAGGCCACCCGCGACCGCGCCGACCTGATCGTGTCGGGAACGGCGGCGGGGGTGGTCTGACGCCCGATGTGGCGGAGGAGCGGTCCGCTTCGGGGCGCGACGTGGGCTCTCGGGCGTGTCCGGCCGGTCGGCCGGTCGGACGACGGAGGACCCGTCGCCCGGCGGATGCGGTCTCGACGGGTCGGGTGTCAGGCTCGAGGGATGGACGACTCGACACGGAACTCCTCGGAACAGCCCGCTCCCACCACCCCGCCGGCCGCTGCGCCCCCCGGAGCCGGGCAGCCGCCCCTCCCCGTCGCTCTCCTCCTCCTGCTGCGGCGGAGCGACGGGCGGCCCGCGGCTTCGTCGGGCGCTCTCGACACCGTCCTGGCCGCCTCCGTCCTCGCGGAGCTCTCCCTCCAGCGGCGCGTCGAGGTGGACGCCGGAGCCGTCGCCCTCGGGCCGGAGCGGTCGGCGCTCGGGGACGCCGTGCTCGACGGGGCACTCGGGTGGATCGCAGCGGAGCGAGCACCGCGCAGCGTCTCCTGGTGGATCGCCCGCCTCACGCGGAGGGAGCTGCATGCCGCCCTCCTCGAGCGGGTCGCCGCCGTGGAGCCGGCGGAGGACGAGCGGCTGCGGATCCGGGTCGCCGAGGTCCTCGCGGCTCGGACGGCGCCCCTTCCGTCGGACGCGGCGCTCATCGGCCTGCTCGACGCGGCCGGAGCGCTCTCGCCGAGGCCCGGCATCCCGGACCGGCAGGCGATCCGGTCGCTCGCGGCGCAGCACTGGGCAGGGCCGGCGGCCGCCGCCGTCCTCGCGGGAACCGCCGCGAGCGTCACGGGAGCCGCGGTGATCGCGGCGACGACGACGGTCACGATCACCGGCATGTGATCCGACGCGTGCGGCTCGCTGAAGCCGCGCGCCCCTACTCCGCCGGGTAGTCGGGCGCGACGAAGACGCAGAACGGGTGGCCCGCCGGATCGGCGAGGACGTGGAGCGCCTCCTCCGGGTCGTCGCTCCTGTCCTCGATCAGCTCGGCGCCGAGGGCGAGCGCCCGAGTCTTCTGCCGGTCGAGCTCGTCGGCGTCCGCGACCATGAAGTCGAGGTGCAGCTGCTGCGGGACGGGCCCCTCCGGCCAGGTCGCGCGCGGCAGGGCGGCCACCCGCTGGAACGTGAGCTTCGCGCCGTCGGCGGTGACGATCGCGACCCACTCCGCCTCGTCGTCCGAGCCGTCCGCGGGCGGCTCGTCGCCGGGGCGGTACTCGCCGCCGAGCAGGGCGAGGTAGAAGGCGGAGAGGGCGCGGGCGTCCTCCGTGTCGAGGACGACCTGGCGCAGGCGCATGCGGGCAGGGTACCGCCGGACGGCACCGGAGAGGGATGACGTGCTGTGCGGGACGGCTGCGGCGGGCCGGGCGTCGTGGGTCGCGGCCCGACGTCGGCTGAGAAGGGGGGTCCCTGCCCCGACACGGCAGGCCGCGTCTCAGCGGAGGTTGTCCAGCTCTCTCGCTCCCGACCGCGCCGCCCTGCCACTCCGCGCCCGCTTCCTCAACCCCTCCCGGCTCCCGGCCTCGCGCCAGGGCCCGGCGCGTACTGTGGCCGCTGACTCACGACGGCTACGAGGGAGACACCATGACGGAGCAGATCGGAATCCCCGAGGCCGCGGCGCTGGGGAGCGAGCAGCGCAGCATCGCGATCCTCGGAGCGGGCGGCGACCTCACCGAGCGGCTGCTGCTGCCGGGCCTGGGCCGGGTGGCCGAGCTCGCGCGCGACCTCGAGCTCACGCTGATCGGGGCGGCGCGCACCCCGCAGACCGACGAGGAGTGGCAGGGCCTCGTCCGCCGCAGCCTCGAGGCGGCCGGAGTCGCCGCGCACACGGTCGAGGCGCTCGCGTCGCGCGCGCGCTTCGTCGCCACCGACGCCTCCGACCCGGAGCAGCTGAAGGCCCTCCTCGACGCCTGCCCGTCGACCCCGGTGCTCTACGTCGCCCTGCCGCCGGCGATGGGGCACAAGGTCGCCGCCTCGCTCGCCGAGCTCGACCTGCCCGAGGAGCTGGTCGTCGCCATCGAGAAGCCGTTCGGCGAGGACCTCGACGACGCGATCGCCCTCAACGCGGCGTTCGCGAAGGTCCTCCCCGAGAGCCGCCTCTGGCGCATCGACCACTTCCTCGGCAACGCGACCGTGCTGGGGATGCTGGGCCTGCGGTTCGGCAACAGCATGCTCGAGGCGAGCTGGAGCGCCGAGTGGATCGAGAAGGTCGAGATCGTCTACGACGAGACGCTCGGCATCGAGGGCCGCGCGGCCTTCTACGAGAAGACCGGCGCGCTGCGCGACATGCTGCAGAGCCACCTCCTGATGGTGCTCGCGCTGACCACGATGGAGCGCCCCGACGAGGTCGCGCCCGACGAGGTCCACGCGCGCATGGCCGAGGTGCTCGGCGCCGTGCGGCTCTGGCGCGACGACCCCTCCTCCGCCCGCCGCGCCCGCTACACCGAGGGCCGCGTCGACGGCCGCTTCTTCCCCTCCTACGTCGACGAGCCCGACGTCGACCCCGAGACCGGCACCGAGACGCTCGCGCAGCTGCTGCTCCAGGTCGACACTCCGCGCTGGGCGGGCGTCCCCTTCGTCCTCCGCTCCGGCAAGGCGATCGGCGACCCGCGCCGCGAGGTGGCGATCCACTTCCGCGCCGCCACGCCCCCGCGCGGCCTGCAGGCGGCCGAGGGCGACGCCGGGTCGGTCCTCCGGATCGGTCTCAAGGGCGGCGACGTCAGCCTCGACCTGGTCGTGAACAGCGCCGACGAGCTGACCGATCTCGAGCGCACCACCCTGACGGCGCAGCCCGGCGCGGCCACGCTCGACCCCTACGCGCAGGTCCTCGCCGGGATCCTGCAGGGCGACACCCTGCTCTCGGTCCCGGGCGACGTGGCCGAGCAGTGCTGGCGCATCATCACTCCGGTGCTCTCCGCCTGGGCCGCGGGCGACGCTCCACTGGACGAGTACGAGGCGGGGAGCGCGGGGCCCGAGGGCTGGTGAGCTCGCGGTGAGGCGCGCGGGCTGAGGCGTCGGCGCGTGGCGTGCTGCGGGGTCGGGTCCGCCGACGCCGGTCGCGTCGCCTCCCGCCCGGCTCCGCTGCTAGCCGTCCCGCTGGTCGACCCGTCCCGCCGGTCGACCCTCCTGCTGGTCGACCTCGCCGCCCGTTGACCCTCCCGCCTGTTGACCCTCCCGCCGGGGGAGACGGGATGCTGGAGGCATGTTGGGCATCGGGGAGTACGCAGGCATCACGGGTCTGAGCGTGAAGGCGCTCCGGCACTACGACGAGAAGGGCGTGCTGGTCCCGGCGGAGGTCGACGAGCGGTCGTCGTACCGCCGGTACGCCGACGCCCAGGTCCGGGCCGGAGTCGTGATCAGCGCCCTCCGGAGCGCGGGGGTGCCGCTGCCCGAGGTCGCGGCGGCGACTCGAGCTGGCACCGCGGCGGAGGCGCTGCAGGCGCACAGGGAGCGCGTGCTCGCGGAGCGGGAGCAGGAAGACCGGGCGTTCGACGCCGCCGAGGTGACGCTGCGGGCGCTCGCCGTGCCGGTCGAGGTCGCCGAGCGGACGATGCCGGCGCAGCCGTACGTCGGCCAGGTCCTCACGATCGCGCTGGACGAGGTCGACGGTCCGGGCGACGACGAGGCGAACGAGATCTTCGGCGCGCTCGCCACTCGAGTGCACACGGCAGGGCTCGAGCCGACGGGACGTTTCTGGACGGCGCTCCGGGCGGGCGAGCCGGGTTCGGCGGAGCTCGTCTGCTGCTGGCCGACGTCGGTGGAGGCGGAGGGCGACCTCGCCGATCTCGCCGCGATCCTCCCCACGCGCACCGAGCTGGTCGCCACCTGGCGCCCCCGCGACAGGGAGGAACTGCCCGAGGGGACCCTGCATCCGGCGATCGTCGCGCTCTTCGACGCCGCCGGAGACCGCGGCCTGCGGCTCGACGGGGTCGAGGTGCGGCAGACGGTGCTGGGGGAGGGGCCGGAGGACGTGGCGGTCGAGGTGTCGCTGACCGTCGCGGGGTGAGGGAGGCCGGAGCGTGCCTCAGGTGGGCCGGGTGCCAGCGCTCGAGGACCGGCTCGGCAGGACCGGCTCCTCAGGACCGAGCGGAGGCGGGTGTGGCGCCGTCCGGCCGATCCCGCGCCACTTCGTGCCGCGGTCCGGGCCGTCTCCGTAGGCTCCGACGCATGACGAGCGGTGTCGAGGCCGGAGTCCATCGCGGTGACGAGCGGACGGTCCTCCACCGCCCGTGGTTCGCGGTCGCGGCCTCCCTGGTCTTCGCCTTCGGCTGGCTGGTGATCCCCGGCGTCGGCTGGCTGATCGGCGCCGTCGCCGTTCTCTGCAGTTCGGCGTGGACGCGGTCCGAGAAGGGATCGGCGCTGGCGATCCCGCTGGTCGCGGCCGCTCTGGTCGGCAGCGGGGTCGGGCTCTTCTACGGTCTGCACGGCGCGCCGAGCTCCAGCCTGACGACGTGGACGGCGGTGGGGGCCGGGATGCTGGCGGGAGGCGCGGCGACTGCGCTTCTGGGGGTCCGACTGTGCGCTCGGGCACTCCGCCGGCCGGAGGAGTCCGCTGGGGGCTCGCTCTCGGCAGCCGCCCCGGCCTCGGGCGCGCACGACGTCGGCTGAGAGGAGGGGCGTGGGCTCCTGAGGGAGGCCGCCCTGTCTCAGCGGGGGTTGTGCGGCCGCTCGCCGGCCCCGCTCGCGTCGTAGCGGAGCCGCACCAGCTCCGAGCCCGGCAGAACCGTCGCGTCGAGGAGGCGCAGCCCGTGCTGCGGCGCCCCGGAGTAGAGCGGCGTCCCGCCGCCCGCGAGGCCTGCGCCGACGAGGATGATCAGCTCGTCCACCAGACCCTCCTCGAGGAGCGGATTCCAGGTGGTGCCGCTGCCGAACATCAGCAGGTCGCCCCCGTCTCCCTGCTTGAGCAGCTCGATCTCGGCCGGACCCTGCTCCCGCGGCACGATCCGGGTGGTGGCGGCCCACGGCGCCTCCGGATCGGGAGCCAGGGAGTCGCTGATCACCAGCGCGTCGAGCGACGTGACCAGCCGCGCGGTCTCGTGCTCCCGCTCGCCCGCCGTCCCATCCGCGGCGACGGCGCTCCAGCTGTCCCAGTTGTCGCGGAACCAGCCGCCGCCGTAAACGAGCGTGCCCGCGCGGCGCAGCAGCTCGAGGTTGTGGTCGTTGAACGCGTCCTCGAACGGCAGCGCCGAGAGGTCGTGCCCGGGCCCCTCGAAGCGGCCGTCGAGCGAGGTGAGGACGGAGACGACGAGCCTGCTCATGCGGGGGATGCTACTCAGGCGGGGGTGCCGGGTGAAGGGGTGCGCACCCCTCCTCACATCGCCGCCCCCAGCGCGTCCCGCAGCGTCGCCCGCGCCCGCGCGTGCCGGCTCCGCACGGTCGCGGCGCGGAGGGACAGGATCTCGGCCGCCTCGGCGAGGGAGAAGCCGTCCCAGTAGACGAGGGTGATGATCTCCTGGTCGACGGGCTTCAGCTGCGCGATCGCGGCGCGGACGTCCTCCGCGGCGTCGTCGGCGGGTGCGGGTGGGGTGATGCGGAGCTCCTCCGCCAGCCGCTCGACGAGCGCGCTCCTCCGGGTCGCGGTGCGGCGCTGGCCCGAGAGCACCCGCCGGGCGACGCCGAACGCCCACATCCGCGCGCGCGTCTCGTCCTCAGGGATCGACCGCTCCTTCCGCCAGAGGATCAGGAGGGTGTCGCTGAGGAGGTCCGCGGCGTCCTCGGGGCTCGCCGTCCGCCGTGCGAAGTAGCGGAGCAGGTCCGGCGCCTCCCGCTCGACCAGGGCCGTGATCTCGGCCTCGCGGTCGCGCGCGGGGGAGCGGACGACGCTGCGGGCCAGGGACGGTGCCGCCTCGCCGGCGCTCATCACAGCTCTCCCGTGCAGTCGGTGCTGCCGCCCAGGCCGCCGTCGCCCTCGACGATCACGCCCTCGGGGATCGTGTCGAGGATGTGGTCGTCCGCCGCGGTGATCCAGGCGCGCCAGCGGATCGTCTCCTCCGAGAGGCCGGGGCCGTCGCTGTTCATGTCCGAGGCCAGCCAGGCGGGGTCGGTCGTGTAGGCGAGCGCGTCGTCGTGGATCCGCTGGCCGATGCCGTTCCAGTCCTGCGCGCGCAGGTAGTCGGTCGCGGAGGTGGTGACCTCGCGGTAGTCGATCTCGCCGTTGAAGTAGTCGATCGAGCACGACACCGCTGCGCCGGAGTCGGTGGTGTAGCTGATCGGGATCGTGAAGTCGGGGACCGAGCGGACGTCGGTGCCGGCGCTGGTCGCCAGCACGAGACCCGGGACGAGGAGGACGGGAGCCGCCAGCCACCACGCCCTCGACCGCGCGGGACGGCGGGGCGCGCGTTCGCGGGTCTCGGCGATCACGCTGTGCAGGGCGGTGCGGACACCGGGCGCCCGGTCGTCGGTCGCGGGGTCGCTGCGGGAGAGCAGGTCGTCGAGTGTGCGTCGCGTCATCGGGTCCATCCTTCGTCGGTCGGGCGTCTACCGAGTACGTGGCCGGGTGGGGCCCGAGCGTTGCACGGGACCTGACGGGAGGAGTGAGCCGAGCCGGTCGCGCGCGCTCACTTCTTAGAACTCCTTCGCGAGGACCCGTCAAAAGGCGCCATATTCGGCTTCACCCCGGTCCTTTTCTCATCGGTTATGGCCCCGACAAGGGGGGGCTCACTTCTCTATGGCGAGAGGGAGGCCGACCTATACGTTCATCTTCGGAAGCCCGCGGGGAATGCGTGCTCCCCTCCGGAGTCTGGGGCCTCCGCACTCGCTGCGACATCCGTGTCGTTCGTCGTGTCGACGTTTCGCTCATCTCCACGATCGACAACACGACTGAGAAGCAGAACCATGGCTTTCACGACCCGGCGGCGCCGCCACTCACGGCACCGATCGCCGTCGCGCCTCGGAATGCGGGCCGTCGTCTTCGCGACGATCGGCGCTCTCCTCGTCGGCTCGTGGGGGCTCGGCGACGTCTCCGCCTCGTCTCCCGCTCAGGCCGCGAACCAGGCGGATCCGGTCGCCGGCGACGCCCCCGCCCTTCTCCCGACGCCGGTCGCACCGACACCGCCGGCAGCCCCCGAGGCCGATCCGGCACCCGCTCCGTCGGCACCCACTCCGTCAGCGTCCGCCCCGTCGACGTCCGCCCCGCCCGCACCCGCCGAGGCCGCGGAGTCGCCGAGTGCCACGGCGGAGGAGCCCGCTCAGGACGAGCTCGATCCCGCAGCACCCCGCGGCGCCGCAGAGACGGAGCAGCCCGTCGAGACGGCGCCCGCCGGATCGGCGCCCGCTCCCACGGCGGCCTCGGACGACGATCAGGAGTCGGACCGCGGCCCGCCCGCGACGGCGCGAGCAGCGGGAGGCTTCTCCACGCTCGCGGCCGGCGTCGCCGAGGCCCCGCGGCAGGTGTGGACGGAGACCTTCGAGCAGGGCCTGACCGCCACCCCGAGCGCGCTCACCGCCTACGCGAACGGCCGCTACACGGCCGCCACCGGCTGGTCGACCGCCACGAACTGCACCGGCGTCCTGGTCAACTACACGGCGCCCTACCCCAACTCCGCCTTCTGCCCGACCCGGCCCCTCCTCACCGTCGGCACGGGATCGTCGGCCGCACGCGAGACCCGCCGCATGGCGGACGTCCTCGGACAGGTGGCGGCCGGAGTGCCGGGGTCCACCTCCAGCAGCGCCCCGGCCAACGGCTCGAACACCGGCACGCAGGCGAACCACGCCCTGGTCGAGTACCCGTACGCCGCCATCACCGGCGGCACGACCGTCGCCCAGAGCGCCGCGGGGATCGGCGTCTCCGCGCCCGCCGCCCGCTACTACGCCGTCGGCATGAACGCCGCCGGCGGGCAGTGCGGGACGAACAACGCGTCCCTCTCCCTCAACCTGGTGTCGGGCGGGTCCACCGTCCTCACCGGATTCGCGGCACCGGTCGTGCCCTGCGCCGCGACCGGCGGCGTGTTCTACACGTCCCCGACCCTCCCGCTGGTCGGCGGGCTCGGCTCGCTCGTCGATCCCGCGCTCCCCGCCTCCGCTCGCGCCGCCGCCTACACCGGCACGAGCACCGCGCTCCTCACTCCGGCGCAGATCGCCGCAGCCCAGGTGCAGCTCGTGAACACGGTCACCGGCACGGGAAGCGCCTTCGCCGTCGACGACCTCCGCGTGCTCGACGTCACTCCCGCTCTCGATGCGGCCTTCACGCAGGCCGTGCCGACCGCGACGGCGCCGACCACGCTGACCTACACGGTCACCAACACCAGCGACCTCCTCGCGAAGGCGGACTGGCGCTTCTCGACCGCTCTCCCGGCCGGCCTCGTCGTGGCCCCGACGCCGGCTGTCGGCGGGTCCTGCACCGACGTCACCGGAACGGCGTTCGCCGTGACCGCGGCCGCCGGATCCTCCACCGTCTCGACGCTCGGCGGCGATCTCGCCGCGGGTGCGACCTCGTGCACGATCTCCGTGGACGTGGTGGCCGCCGCCGCCGGGACGTACAGCACCGGGACCACGACTCCCACCGGCCTCATCGCCTCCGCCCCCACCTCGGTGACGATCCAGGCCGCGACGACCCTCACCGTCCGGAAGAACCTGCCGGTGCGCAGCGCCACGGGCGACCAGTTCACGCTCTCGGTGCGCAGCGGCACGACGGTCCTCGCGTCGGCGACCACCACGGGCACCGCCACCGGGATCCAGGCCGCGCAGATCAGCCGCCTCACCGTGCAGTCCGGAGCGACGTACACGATCGCCGAGGCGCAGACCGCGGGCGCAGGCCTGGGGTACTCCAACAGCTACGAGTGCTCGCGCGGCGGCACGGTCATCGCCTCCGGAGCCTCCGCCGCCGGGTCGATCACGATCCCCAGCGAGGCGGGAGCGGAGGTGCTCTGCACCTTCACGAACACGGTGCAGACGCCGCGCCTGTTCTGCGACACCGGCCGCTTCTACTCCCTCACGGCGGCCGGCGCCCTGCAGCAGGCCGACATCGTCACGGGATCCCTGACCTCGATCGGCAGCTGGTCGGGGACCGCCGAGGCCAACGCGCTCGGCGTCGGCGCGAACGGTGCCTTCGCCTACGCGCTGGACCGCTCGTCCGACGCGACGGACGTCGACGCCGTCCTCAAGTGGACGCCGGAGGCCGGCTTCCAGAGGATCGCGAACAGCGCGTACACGACCGTGGCCGGCGGAGCGCAGGTGACCGGCAGCATCGTCGCCGGCGCGGTCGACCTCCGGACGGGCCGGTACCTGTTCGGCAGCTTCGCGAGCGGCCAGTTCTACATCTGGAGCTTCACCGAGGCCAACCCCGTCGCCACCCGGTTCGCCCTCGTCGGCTCCTTCCCCACCTCCGGAACCCCCAACGGCAACGGCGACATGGCGTTCGACGCTCGCGGCAACCTCTACGTCGTCGGCGCGGGCTCGGTCAACAACGCCAGCAGCGCCGCGATCTTCACCGTGCCGGCCGACGCCCTGGCTGCGGCGACCGGCGGCACCCTCCCGGTGAACACCTCGATCGCGAAGGCCGTGACGGGGACCGACGCCGCCTTCGCCAACATCAACGGCATCGCCTTCTCGCCGCGCGGAACCGTCTACCTCGCCAACGGCGACGTCGCCGCCGCGAACGGTGTCCCCGCCATCCCCGGCAGCGCCTACGAGTTCGACGCCACCACCTGGACCCGCGTCAGCGGCACGCCGCGCGTGAGCGTCAACGCCGTCGACCTCTCCGGCTGCTCCTCGCCGGCCACGATCACCGTGCAGAAGAGCGTGGTCGGGCGCCTGGCCGCGGCGGACCAGTTCCAGCTCACGGCGGCCGCCGGCTCTCCGGCGTCGCCCTTCGCCACGGCCACCACCACCGGTGCCACCACCGGCCGCCAGACCGCGCAGATCGGCCCCTTCCCCACTCCGATCAACAGCACGGTGACGGTCTCGGAGGCGATGGCCGCGGGCTCCGCCTCCCCGATCACCGCCTACACGAGCATCTACGAGTGCTACGCGGACGGCGTGCGGGTGAGCACGGGCTCGAACCCGACCGGGACGGTCACCCTCCCGAACCGGCTCGGCGTCAACGTCACCTGCACCTTCTTCAACTCCCCGCGCCCCGCCTCGACGGTGCGCATCACCAAGACGATCCGGGACGCCTCCGGCACGACCCGCCCCGGCGTGGACTGGACGGTGGGCACGACGGCGACGGCCACCGCGGGCACCGTCGCCCTGCTGCCGGAGCAGTCGCCCCGCCAGCAGACGGACGCGGCGGGTCAGGCCGCCTGGACCGTCCTGTTCGGCACGGAGGCGTCGCGGGCGACGCTCACCGTCTCGGAGGTGCAGCAGACGGGCTTCGCGTTCGTCAGCGGCGCCTGCACGGTCAACGGCGCCGCGCGGGCGACCACGTTCTCGCAGTCCGGGACCGTCATCAGCGCGAGCCTCACCGGCATCGCCTCCGCGGCGGTCGTGGAGTGCTCGATCGTGAACCGGCCCACGGCCTCCCTCACGCTCGTGAAGACGGTGAGCTCCGGCAGCGCGCTGCCCAGCGACTTCACGCTCAGCGCCACCGGCCCGACCGGCGCCCTGCCCGGCCCGACCGGCCGCGCGGGCTCCGCGGGCGTGTCGGCGATCCCCGTCACCCCGGGTGCCGCCTACCGGCTCGCCGAGACCGGGGGCTCCGCCACCTATGTGCAGACCGGGCCCTGGCAGTGCCGCACCGACACCGGCGCCGCACTCACCGTGAGCGCGGCCGGAGACGTGACCCCGACGAACGGCGCCGCCGTCACCTGCACCGTGGACAACGCCAGCGCGACGATCACCCTGGTCAAGCAGGTCCTGCGCCCCCAGACCGGCTTCCAGGCCGCCGACTGGCGGGTCACCGCGACGCCCGCCGCACTGGCCGGAGCGACGCTCCCGACGGAGACCCGGGCCGGCGCGGAGTACGTCGCCGCGGGCAACCCGGCGAGCACCTTCGAGGTGCGACCGGGTCACGGCTACACGCTGTCCGAGGCGGCGACGGATCCGACGCGCCGCCTCGCCTACCAGGAACTGCGTCTCGAGCGCCTGACCGGGACGACGTGGTCCCCGGTCGCCTCGCGGACGATCACGGCACCCACGGCCGGTCAGACGGCGGTCTACCGCTTCGTCAACGCCCCCGTGGACCCCACACGCCTGCCGCTGACCGGTGGCGCCAGCACCGACGCGTTCCTCCTGGGCGGGGGGTCGGTGCTCACTCTCGCACTCGGCCTCCTCCTCTGGGAGCGGCGCCGGAGGCTGCGAGGCCCCTCCCGGTGACGCCCCGACCGAGAGCCCCGGCGCTCTCCCGCAGACCCCTTCCCGCACACCTTCGACTCCACGACACCAGCACTCACGACCTCAGTAGGAGAGATCACATGTCCCGCTCACTCACCAGGCGGTTCGCCGCCGCAGCCGGCGTCCTCGCGCTGAGCGCTGCGGCGGTCTTCACCGCCGTCGCGCCGGCGTCAGCGGTCACGCTGCCCGGCAACATCGACCCCACCATCAGCCGCACCCTCACCGTGCACAAGCTCGCGCTGGGCTCCAACAACGGCCAGGCGATCGGCACCGGCCAGGAGATCACGGTCCCCGGGGACGCGCTGCCCGGCGCCGTGTTCACCGCCGCGCGCGTCCAAGGCGTCGACCTCACCACGCCCGACGGCTGGAACCAGGTCGCGAACCTGACCCCGGGCACCGCCGCGACCCGTGTCACCGCCGCCGACACCTTCACCGCCACCAGCGGCACGGACGGCGAGGCCGTGTTCAACAACGGCGCGAGCATGCCGCTCGGCCTCTACCTCGTGACCGAGACCCAGCTCCCCGCCGGAGCGACCAACGGCGCGGCGCCGTTCCTCGTGACCCTGCCGTTCCCGACGGGCCCGACCGGTGCGCCGGCGAACCAGTGGATCTACGACGTCCACGTCTACCCCAAGAACGCGGTCACGGAGCTCACCAAGACGCGCGTCCCCGCGGCGGCGAACTCGGTCGAGGCGCGCAACCCCGACCTCATCCGCTGGGCCATCGCCTCGGACGTCCCGGTGCTCGCCGCCGGTGACACGCTGGACACGTTCACCCTCACCGACACGCTCCCCGCCGAGCTGACCTACCTGCCGACCGGCCCGGCCGGCGTCGCGCCCACCGGCATCACGGTGACCAGCGCCGCGGGCACCGCGCCCGCACCGGCGTTCATCGCGAACACCGACTACACGCTCGGCTACGACGCCGCGACCCGGAACGTGACGCTGAACTTCTTGCAGTCCGGCCTCACGAAGCTCCAGGGCCTGCAGGGCGGCGTCGTCACCCTCACGGTGCTCACCCGCGCCACCGCCATCCCGGCCAACGGCATCATCACCAACTCGGCGACGAGCGTCGTGAACGGGGCCACGGAGACGGTCACCGGCAGCACCCCGATCGGTCAGCTGACCGTGTACGCCTACCAGAACAACGGCGCCAACCGCGTGCCGCTCGCGGGTGCGGTCTACCAGGTGTTCCTCACCGAGAACGACGCCAACCTCGGCCAGAACCCGGTGTTCATCAACGGCAACCAGAACTGGACCACCGGAGCGAACGGCTTCGTCGAGATCCCGATCATCACGCCGGGCAACTACTACGTCCGCGAGCTGACCCCGCCCGCCGGATTCCGTCTGCCCACCCCGGCCCAGGTGCTGACGCAGGTCGTCGCCGGACCGAGCTCGGCCACCGCGCCGATCCAGAACTACGTCGAGTTCCTCCACACCCAGGTGCCGGCGTTCGCCCTGCCCCTCACCGGTGGCGGCGCGCAGTGGTTCACCCTCGGTGGAGGCGCGCTCCTCGCCCTCGCGATCGGTTCGGGCCTGATCGCCTCGCGCCGCCGCACCGCGCTGGCTGCTCAGACCGCGGAGTAACGTCACACCATGACGAAGTCGAATGCGGGGCACCCGTCGGGTGCCCCGCATTCCTCTGTCTCCGACCAGTTCCCCAGCAGGCGGCTGCTCCACCGCCGACCGCGGTGGCGGCTGCCGATCGCCCCGCTGGTCATCGCGCTCATCAGCCTCTCGGGAGTGGCGCTGCTGCTGTACCCCGTCGCCGCCAGCTGGCTCAGCGCCGTCGAGCAGGCGCGCGAGATCGACTCCCTCACGCAGGACATCACCGACCTCGGCGCCGAGACCCTCCGGCAGAACCTCGTCGAGGCCCGCGCCTACAACCAGAGCCTCAGCGGAGGCGGCGCGGCCGTCGCCGCGAACGAGCGCCTCCCCCTCGCCGACGACGAGCAGGTCGCCGACCGCGAGCGCTACTCCTCCCTCCTGCGCGGCGACGCCGAGGGACTGATGGCCCGGATCAGGATCCCCGCCATCGACGTGGACCTGCCGATCTTCCACGGCACGAGCGACGCCGTCCTCGAGCGCGGCGTCGGCCACCTCGAGGGCACCGCCCTGCCGGTCGGAGGCCCCTCCACCCACTCGGTGCTCACCGGCCACCGCGGCCTCGCCTCCGCCGAGCTCTTCACCCACCTCGACCGCGTCGACGTCGGCGACACCTTCACCATCGAGGTCTACGGCGAGGTGGTCACCTATCGCGTGCGCGAGACGCTGGTCGTCGAGCCGGAGGACACGCAGAGCCTCCTCGTGCAGCCCGGCCAGGACCTCCTGACCCTAGTCACCTGCACCCCGCTCGGGATCAACACCCACCGCATCCTCGTCACCGGCGAACGGGTGGTCCCGACGCCGCAGTCGGACGTGGACGCGGCGGGGGAGTCGCCCGACGTCGCCGGGATCCCGTGGTGGGCGGTCGCGGCCGGAGGCGCGGTGGTGGCAGCCGGGTTATACGTGTGGTGGGCGGGGCGGCCGGCGCGGGGTGCGTGGGCGCCGGTGGTGGTCGCGGACGAGGAGCGGGACAGGGTTCCCGCGGGTCCGTGAGGCGAGGGGGTGCGGATCTCCGCCGTCCTGCTCCGGTCGCCTCGGCGCCGTGCTGTCCTCGTCGGCGGGATCGCGGCCGTGCCGGCCCGGTCAGGCGGGGCGCCACTCCTCGAGGAACTCGGCGACCGTCTTCGTCTCGAGGTCGAGCTCGACCTGCCCGAGGAGGTAGTGGGGGTCGGTGAGGTCGGCCTTCACGCGGATGATCTCGGCTCCGGTGTCGAGGCGGACGACGACGAGGTCGTAGGGCGCGAGGAACCCGCTGCCCAGCGCCATGTCGATGGTGAGGCGGAGCCGGCCGAAGCGCCGCAGCTGCAGCTCCGCGCGGAGGTGCTCGGCGGCGACCTCGGGGGCGTCGGGAGTGAGGTCGGGCATGGGGGAGACGGTACCGAAGCGGGGGTGGCAGATCCCTGGCCGCTTGTAAATGGGCGGGTCGTGACAGGAGCTGCCGTGAGGCAGTCCCGCAGACCGACCGTCACCGCCCGGCTCTCCGGCGCCTCGATCAGGTTCTTCGCCACTGCGGCGGAGAGGTAGGACGTCGCGTCGTGCCGGCGCAGAGTGACGACCGAGGCGACGGCTCGCACCGCCAGGACGATCGGAGCGAAGCTCGGCCCTGAGGTCAACCAGTCTCCGACCGCGACGCCGACCTCGGTCATCGGGATCAGCAGAGTCATCGGATCGAGTCGCCCTGCGTCTCTTCGCCTAGTCGCGGAATCATTCCTGCCGCCTATGCGGAGGCGGTTCGGCTGGATACGGTCAACGCTCGTGGCGTCGAAAGTACCGCCCGCCAGCGCCGTTCGCTAGCGACCCGCGAGGCCGGACCCGCCACCATCCCTGTCCAGATCGCGGAGGGCGACGAGACGACTGCGGTCCGGATCGTCCAGCGGACCAGCGAGAACGATCAGTTCCCCGATCTAGCGTCCGCGAACCACACCGCTCCGCGCAGCGCGCCCTCGACGAGCGAGCTTGCGCACAGGCCAAGGCCCCTGCGGAGGCCGAGCTGACCGCCCGTGGATTCGCGATCCTCGACAGCGAGGTCTACTACGGCTACACCAGCCACACCAGCATCCGCGACCTCCGCATGGAGGACGGCTCCCGCGTGGACGCCGCCGATATCGAGAACGTCGAGGGACGCGCCTCATATGTGCGGGTCGTGTTCACCGGCAAGAGCGCCGATCTCAGCTACTACCTCTCCGACCCGCGAGCTGCGGGCTTCCGCAAGGAGGGCGGGAACACCGCAGGCCCGATGACCGACGAGCAGAAGGCCGAGCGGCGCATCCTCATCACCAACAACAAGGCGTGAAACGCGGCCGAGACGGTTCGCCGCGAGTGGATCGCCTCGTTCCTCTCCCGCAAGACCCTCCCAAAGGACGCGGACCGCGTAATTGCCCTGGGCCTCACCGTGCACCGCTTCTCGGTGTCCTCCGGGATGAGCGACGGCAACGCCCTCGCGCACACCCTCCTCGGGATCACGCAGCCCTCCGGCTACCACGCCGACGCTCTCGGCGCGCTGGTCGAGGCGAACCCCGCGAAGGCCCGCCTCGTCGCGCTGGCCGTCGTCCTCGCAGGGCAGGAGGCGAACACGAGCAGGGAGTCGTGGCGCCGGGGAGATGAGCGCGCCGCCGCTCACTTCCGCCAGCTCGCGGCCTGGGGCTACGCGCTCTCCCCGGTCGAGCAGGTCGTCACCGGCGACACCACCGCAGCCGACGCCGCGGGCCTCAGCTAGCCCTCTCCGCGGGGACCGGCAGCCGCCGGTCCCCGCCCTCCCGCCTCGACTCTGCAGAAAGGCCCACCATGACCACCACCACGACTCCCGCCGTCGACGTCGACATGTGGGGACACACCCCGGCGCTGCGCGACGCGCAAGGCGCCGTCGACGCCGCCACCGCCTCCGGCGACCCCGACGCGATCGCCACGGCCGCGCGTGCGCTGATCGTCGCCGCGGCCGCGCACGGCTGGCCTACCGCGACCGCTCTCGTGTTCAAGTACGAGACGACCGGTCCCGTCGCCGGAGTGTGGGGACTTTGGCGAGTCCTCGACGCCGACCGGACCGTGCTCCGAGCGTGGGACGACGACCCCGACCCGATGACCGACGAGTCGGAGGAGGAGTTGGTCGCCCTCGACCTCATCAGCAACCGCCGAGCGACCCAGGACTACACCGACTTCGGAACCCCCATCGGCTCCACCGTGCTCATGCTCCGCACGATCGCGCTCTGAACAGGTGCGTGCGGGCCGACCCGAAACGGGCCGGCCCGCACGAGGGGGAGAGCCCCCTCGACCCCCCGGTCACGCGCGTGAAACGGCCGCCCGCGCTCGAGCGGTGATCAGCGGCGAGGGCGCGGCTTGTACGTTTTCCCCGCCCGGATGTTCCGGTTCTCAATCACGCCGACGACCGCTAGGCCGACGGCCACGGCGATGAGCAGTACCCATCCGAGGACGTTGAACCACTCTCCAGTGAACGCCGCAAAGGTTTGCTCGCCGGCGACCGCGAAAGCATCGACGACAAGCCGAACCACACCAAGCCGTTAGAAATTAGTGCTGCGCGCGCGAGCTTGGTGCGAGGCTTCAACATGCGCTCACCCTCCCACCGGGTTCTGAGCGTGTCCACCGCACTCCCTCATCTGGTTGGCGGTTATCAACTCTCGTCATCGTTCCGCGAGCGATGCGCGCGGACGGCAGCGACGACGGCCAAGACGCTGAAGAGCAGCGACGACCGGCGCGAGCACGAAGATCAGCGCCACCGGACCCAGTTCCAGCACATCCGCAGGAGAGGCGCCCAGCTCAATCTGCATGCGACTACTGGCCGGACGCAGTTCGCGGTCGCCCCTATGATCCGGGCATGGTCTCAGTACTCGTCCGGAAAATCACCAGCAAGCACGAACGCGACATCCGCACGATGCAACGCCGACTGTTCACCGACGCAGGAGAACGGATCGCCGCGACCCCCGGGCTGCCCGACGCCAAGGCAGCCAAGCTCGCACGAGCTCGCGCACGAGACATGCCCCACCTCCGCGGACGCTCACTGAGCAACCGACGCGCCGAGGTGTCCGTGATCATGGACCGCGGCCCCGCCGCCGACCTTGAACCCGACTCCGGCGTCGACCCGACGCTCTCACTCGTCAGCGTGTCCGTGAAGGGCTCGAATCTCCTCGTCGGCAACTCCGAGATCCTCGGCCCCGAGGAGTACGCCGCCTGGGCGCAGGCCGTCGTGGGGGAGTCCTGGGCTGGCGGGCTCTACGCGGCAGGGGCACTGTCGGGGAACGACGACAAGCGGCTCTCCACGTTCTACTTCTACGTATTCACTGACCGCGACGGCCGCGCCGTCGAAAAACCGGCCAACTGGTCGCTACCGCTCGAACCAGTCGTAACGTAAACCATTTCACGTTGGAAAAGAAAGAATTTGTCGACACATATGCGTCAGGAGGCTGTCGGCACATCGCTTGGAGAAACGTTCTGGCGATGACCGGACTCCTTCCATTTCGGTCCAACAGCAGCGTATAACTGCCGGAAAAAATCATCCGCTGTCCAGGTGATGAATCGATCTGTATAGTCATCGACGTTAAGCTGCCGATCCTTCCACCCTTGCAGGCGAGAGGCCTGCACGAAGGCCATGACATTCGGATCGATAAACGGAGAAACCCAACGCTCGTGAAACTTGTAAAACACCGGATCCTTCCAGACGGTGTCAAGGTCCCGGTCCCGCATGCTATAGCCCACGTACCACCACGGACGAACGCTGGATTCCTCCATTCTAACAACCACGCTGCGGATCGCAGTCGATCGCGCTTCATTCAAGCCTGCGGAAGTGCGACTGATATTCGCGACAATAGTTTCGGGTTTAGTGATGTCCCCGTGCAACTTGAGTAGCGGCACGGGCCCGCCATTCTCGAGATATGTGTCAAGGGCCGCGGGGAACGCCTTGAGTTCTTCTTCCGTCGCAAAAGCTTGCACGTCTCCGGCTTCACACCTGGCTTCAATAACTTGATCGAAGTTCACGGTGATCAGCAATAAGCGCCGCTTCAAACTAACAAGGCTCCTGAGTGGATCATCTCCCACTCGATTTTCTGTAATTGCAGCTATAATCCTGTCGTGCATTTTTGCGAAGCCGACCAGGGAACTAGAAAACCTCTGCGACTCCTCTTGTTGCTCATGTTCGAGAACTGTCTCGAGGGTTAAAGTATCCACAAAAGATTCTTCACCCACTGCAATCTCAATCGGGCTCAGCTGGCCACTTGCAGCCAGATCAGCCCACCATTCGTGAGCCACAATATTGAAGGTGCTCTCATCGACAGGCTGCTCCATCAATCGGCTTAACACTTCATTACGCAATTTATCACCCGATGGCAACCCGAAGCCCACACTGGCGCCTGCGCCGAGGAACAATACGAATAAGGGCATTGAAGACTCATCGTGCCGCGATATTGTCCTTAGCGGAAGAGCTGACTTTCTCCAGACATTTCGCCACCCAATGCCGTCGTTCGCAATTCTAGCGAGCAAACTCGGATCACCGCTGCAATGAATGTCGACGTGAAGTTGCCCTTCGCATGACAAGAGCAAGGTTGTCCCCGTTGACATCCCAAGCAAGGTCGGAAGGTCGTTGACGAGATCCCATATAACTCTTGTGTGTTTATGTTCTAACGAGGCCTCAGAGTAGGCGAACGCGACCAGATCGGACTCGCGAAGGAGATCCGTACACAAGCTGGTAACAATGTCGCGAATCGTCTGCTGAGCAGCGTTTGCCGAGTCGTAGTCCTGCGCACCAACAACGCGAGCTCGGTCGGAATCGACCTCTAGGCTGAGAGCAGCCTCTGGATAGTCGACATTGAAGCTGTCGAGCAGAATATTGATCGCCGCTATCATCTTGGGGGCATCAGTTGATAGATCACCGGATTCGACCCAATCCGCACCCGCCCCGGACGAATCAAGAAGCACGCCGTCTTCAGCACGAAGCGCCTCGCTGATTAGAGGCATCCACTTCTCACGCTCAGCGAGCCATACAGACAATATTCGAGGGCTACTTGATTGCTCGCGCGCAGCATGAGATTTCAAGGACGCTTGCAACCATTCGAGCACATCCGCGGTATTCAAGGTTCTGACACCCTTTCGCCGTCTGTCCACTGCAACAGCTCGGCCCGCAGACGCAGAGTATTTGAAGGGCGCTCGAAGGCCACGCCCAATGCGCTCAAAACCGGCCGAACGCTCTGGTAGGCGGTTAGTGCACTGTCGACCGCTACGAGTGCTGCTTCTCGCCCAACAAGGGCTTGCCGCAATCTAAGCCTTGCCGCCAACTCCCACTCTGGGTCGATCCATATGCCTTCGTCTCCTTGATGCAGACCTTGACCGAAGCGACGCGCGATTTCACCGAGAGCCCAGCCTCGATACAAATCTAAACCCCGCTCAGTTGCCTTGTCCTGCTTAGATAAAGCATGAGCAAACGACAAAGTGGGTATCGCAATTGCCCGAGATATTTCGTCTGACTCAGCTTGATTGCGAGGAGCCGGCAGTCGGCGCGACCGGTCAGTGTTTCGATTCACCAAGAGTACGAAGAGAAGGCCCGCCGCCGTCGGCCGAAGGGTCGCTGTCTCTTCTTGCAGGAGACCAGTGACGCTACGAATCCGTTGCTGATTCCATTCTTTGTACACTGAAGTGAGCGTTGCGAGTGCGTTCATCTGAATTTCCGCGGATGGCATTTTTACGATGCCGGGTTCGTACGGGCTTTCTCTTGCCTGCAGAAGTAACCAGAGAACTACCACGCCCTCAGGAGTAACCAGCCAGCGGTCTGCACCAACAGCTAGAAACAGCTCTTCCTGCTGAATGGAGGCATCTAGGCGAACGCTAGATAGTCGGCTCACCTCTTCTCGCAATCGTTTGCCGCTCGCGATCGGATCGAACCACCGGCGCAGAAAGGACAGTGACGTGAGGAGATCGTCTATAGTGCGCAGCTTCAACTCGCGCGCTTCGCTTTTGATTGTTCGGTACTGTACGGTGAGAACCATATCTAATGCGTGGCGAAGCGACGTGGCCTCTAGTGACGTCAATTCGTCAGAAACTCCAAAGATTTGCACTACTTGGCCCTCTCAATGTCGCCGGCGAGCGATTCCACAACGTAATCCGACGCTGCGAAAAGGGCGGTCTGTGTTCTCGCCTCGAACTCGACCTGGTTGTCGCTGCTAGGAAGCATGACAACGACCTGACTCGCGATTGTGCCAAGTACATCGGAGCGAACATATTGCATCAGCTGGCCGAAGCGATCTCTTGCAACGAACGCTCCAAACTCGTCGAGGAATACCAAAACATATTCGGCCCGGCTCGACAAGTTTTTTAGCGTTTCTAGCTTCGCTCTCGTATACGCGAATACTTGTTCACCTGATGAGAATGCTTCAAGCGGCCGACGTCGACGCTTGCCGTCTGAGGAACGCCAGACCACCGCTCGTCCCTCGAGGTCGTAGTCAACCTCGCTTGCGTCGTCGAACAGCTCTCGACGCAATACGTCTTGCGACAGGAGATCGCTCACTTCTCCTTCGACCCACCTGCTGAGATGGTGTCCGAGCGACGTGTCGTTCAGATTGCTCAAATGCCACTGTTGAGCGTCCTGATGCACCAGCCTTGGCGCCAAATTGTGCGCTTCGCGCTGCAGGAAGGCTGTCGCGGTCGCATACCGGTCTCTCACAGTGGACGCCGCATCTTCAAGCTCTTCGATCAAGTCGCCGATAAAAACGACGAGTTCAATCAGTATTGCTTCTTTTGGGAGCAAACTAGGCGCGTCGAGGTTGACGGTTAAGCTTTCCGCGAGATCAGGCAGATCATCAAGCGAGCATTGGTGTTTCTTCATCCACGGGGCAACTGCTTCTCGCAACGTGCCCCAACCAGGTGAGGTAGCCAGCGAGTTCGCAAACGCTGAGATATGTGAGCGCAGAGATCGCACTTCCGCTCGGGTGCGGGTTAGCTCGGCGTTGTGATCCCTCTCCAGCGCAATCGTGGCGTCAAGCTGTCTTTGGGTGTTGAGCACGTCGGACATCGTCTCCGTCATGCGCGCTGGCAAGTTGGTTCGCCAAGTCTCCAGGTCGAGAGTAACGTTTTGCAATCCGAGCGCTTCAAGTTTCGAGGATACGACCGCGTTTATCTCCTGTTTCAATGCGTCCGGGTGGATGAGCCGGTCGCCCAAGTCATCGAGGGCCTGATCTGCCTCGTCCTGGTCGCTCTCAGCCGAGTAAATTAGTTGCGACGCGTTATCGGTGACCGAGTCAACACCCGCCGCGGCGCGCACCTGCATGACAGCAAGCAGCGCCTCACTTGTCGCAGCAACGAACTGATCTCGTTTGTCAGTTAGTGCCGAAGTGACATAATCACGTTCTTGGCGCTCACTTTCGGACAGCTGAAGAAACTCGTCGAGCGCTTTATTTGCGTTTTCGAGATTCTCGCTTTTTCGGTCCACCGCGGAGACGATTTGCGGAAAGGATTCGAGAAGACGGATCCGAACGGATAGCTTGGTTAGCTCGGCTTCTATCGCTATGACTGCATCGGATTTAGGCACATCTCGCAATGAAGACCGACGACGGGAAAGACCTTGTATCAATTCACTGGCGGTGATTTCGCGATCAAGCTCTACCACTACCTCATCATGAAGGTCGTTGGGTAGAGTCAGTAGTGTTCGTTCTACCGCTACTGTCACCTCGCGGATGGAACCCGCCGCATATTGAGTCTTTTTTGCTTTTTCTAGCTCTGCTCGGTCTGTTCTTGCGTCAGTAAGCATCCTGTTTGCTTGTAGGCGCGATGGTCTCTCGCGGAGTCCCAAACTGCGCAAGACTTCGGCCTCGTCGAAATGCGCACGAGTGTATGCATCGGTCCGTAATCGTACCAAACGCGCTAATTTCGCGAAGTCATCGCGCGAGCCTAACAGGCCCGCGTTCCGACTGTTGAGTAACTGTTCTTCCAGGCGAGAAATATCGTCTTTGAGAGTTGAGCGTCGGGTCCAAGCATCCTCGTACTCTCGAAGCGATGCTAGTCGGGCGTCAATTCGCTCGAGAACTTGAAGGTCCGAGAGCGCTTGATTTGCGCGCTCGGCCCCTTCTTCATGTGACCTTCGTCGCTCGTCAAGCTCCTCACGTTCGCGCTCGAGGCGTGAAGACCGATCGATGAGAGCGAGGCCTTCGCGGGCGGAGATTTGCGGTGTCCCCAAAAGGCCAGCCCAGACGTTAGACCACCTGGTTGTCAGGCGATTCACTGCCTCAGCCCGGTGCGCAACCTCTTGTGCGCGTTGATGAAGCGCCAGGCCGATTGTCTCTCCTAAAGTTTCATCGCCTGCGACCCGTCGAACCTGGATCTTTGATCGAAGGGTTGGCCAGTCGACCTCAGTGCCATCTATGAAAGCTTGCCCGGGGTTGCGTGCGGCGCTGGCTTGATCAGCTGAGTTCCAAGTGCTGCTGTCCAGCAGGACTGTTATCAGAGGACCGGTGCTTGGCTCAAAGTTGATTTTGATTTGACCGAGTTGTTCGACCAAGCTACTCCACGCTCTGGGGAGGCCAGCGTAGGGAAGTTCCCCTGCAACGAGTTCAAGCAGCCGCGCGGCCAGAGACTTTCCGATCCCGTTTCGACCTTCCAGACGAGCAAGACGAATATCCGGTATCTCCGGGATGACTCGAAGTGAGCCCCCGATCGTCTCGAACGTTATACGCATTAGTTCTGAGCCTGTTGTAAAAATAGCTCCGCGATCATGTCGATGGGATCACGCGGTTCGCTCTCGAGATGCGCTTGGAGGACTGTGGTGAGTGCGGCGGTGCGGGACGGAGACAAGACCTCCAAGTTGCGCGGGTCAATATTCGATATCTTTCTTATCGTCTCTTGCAGGCGAACGTCGCGCTTACTCTCAGTCATCGAAGGTCCCCTGCGAGTCGGCGCTCTTTTGCTAGACGCACTCTTCGACGGGCAGTAGTTGCATAGCTTTCAGAAAGCTCGATCCCATGCGCCCTTCGACCAGCAAGTATGGCTGCCTCCAGAGCACTTCCCGTGCCGCAGAACGGGTCAAGGACAAGGCCGGCTGGCGGCGACGACGTTTCAATTCGAGGACGTACCAGATCGACAGGGAAGGTCGCACTATGGCCGCCTGTACCGCGGTGAGGGTTCACGCGGATTACATCGTTTGCGCCCGGCTCGGCTGCGCTCAGATCGTAGTAGTATTTCGCTCTTCCTGTTGAAGGGCGGAGCACAAAGTGGAAGAGGTGCTCATGGGAGAGGCGCAGTCGGTCGCCCTCGGCGCGGGGTGGGACGGATGTCTTCGCCCAGATGACATCGTTTCGCAATATCCATCCCGCGTCTTGCATTGCAATGGCGAAGCGGGACGGAATCAGTAGAAGCTGTTTATCAACGAACGCGCCGCCCGACGGCGTTCTGCGTCGTGTGCGCCCGCCCGCACCAAGCCCCTGCCTGCCGTCAGAGCGAATACTTGACCACCGGGCGAAGTAGGTGTCGCCTAAGTTTACCCATACGCTTCCAGTTTTTTTGATGGCTGGCTTGAGACGTTCGAAGATTTCTACTAGGTGCCCAACGAACCACTGTGGGTAGGGCTCTAACCCGAGAACGCCGCCGTTTGCTCGGTACCAGTCGTATCCGGGTGCGTGATTGGCGAGGCCGGCCTTTGGAATGTTGGGGTGCGCCGATGCCCATTTGTCGAGCACCTGCTCGTCGTGCTCGTGACCATATGAGCGGAGGCCCCAGTAGGGAGGGCTTGTTACTACGCAGTCGACCGTCGACGGTGCCAAGCGAGCTACGCGGTCGTACGCGTCTCCGACTGACACAGCAGGGAGAGGTTGAGATGTCTGGTATTCATCGTCTGGCGTCGTGGTTTCGTGCGACTCACCCAGTGGCTCGTCCAGGTGCATGTGGCCTCCATCGACTGCAGTGCGTACCCATGAGACTACCGAGTGACGGGCAAGCGTTGAGTGCGGGGTGCCGACGGTCGGCGCCAGGCCGCGCGCGTACCGTCCACGGCGATTCGGCTCCTGAGTACGGAGGCTTGGAAGGTAAAGCGTGGTGCGAACCCGCGCCCGAGCCTAGCGGCGCACAGACCGGGTATGGAAGCGAAGAGGCCGACGGAACTTCTGGTGCTCCGCAGTGAGCGCCAGTGGATGGCTTGGAAAGCATTAGCTTCCTGGGACTCGCGGTCGCCTCACGGGGGAAGCCCGAGCGCTCGTCGGATCTCGGGCGCACGTTTGTCTCGGCAAGGCGTCTCGTGGCGGGACGTCTCGCTTTGGGTTCGCGAGGGGGTCTTTGAGGCGGAGCCGCACCACAGTTGCTTGGCCTCGGGCGCACGTCCGATAGATCGTTGCGCTCGGCTGCACCTCGACGCGCCCGTCGCTGCTGGGATCCCGCAGCTGCAAGCTCTGCGTCGTGGCGCCCGGGGAGCAAGGCCGTAGTCGAGCGCTCTGGGGTGAGGATGCGCCTCGAGTGAGCCGAGGGGCAAGTTGGTGCCTTCGCGTGTTGCATCAGCCGATTCAGCCGGATCGTGATTGCTCTACTCACACCGCCACCCTGCTGACGGAGCGCGGGTCATCCGATTGTCGTTCGAGGTGCGTCGGGAGCGTCAGTGTGCCCTTGCGCGAGGGAGGGAGCCCGTCGCGGCGCGCGCCGTCACCCTTCTACTTCCGCCGGTTCAGCACCTTCGTCCCCACCCCCGCGATCGCAGCTCCCACGATCGGCGCGACCAGGAACACCCACACCTGCCCCAGCGCATCCGGCCCCGCGAACACCGCGGCGGCGATGGACCGCGCCGGGTTCACCGACGTGTTGCTCACCGGGATGCTGATCAGGTGCACGAGGGTCAGCGTGAAGCCGATGGCGAGCGGCGCGACGGCCTTGTACTCACTCTTGGCGGTGACGGAGAGGATGACGGCGACGAAGACGGCGGTCAGGACGATCTCGGTCAGCAGGACCGCGCCGAGGCCGAAGCCGCCGGGGGAGGCGGCGCCGTATCCGTTGGAGGCGAAGCCGGAGTCGCGGGCGGCGGCGAGGTAGCCGGCGGGGCCGTCGGCGGCGACGAGGAAGACCACTGCGGCTCCGACGAGTCCGCCGAGGATCTGGCTGACGATGTAGCCGGGGATGTGCTTCCACTCGGTGCGGCCGGCGATGGCGAGGCCGATGCTGACGGCGGGGTTGAAGTGGCCGCCGGAGATGTGGCCGACGGCGTAGATGCCGGCCATCACGGTGAGGCCGAAGGCGAAGGCGAGGGCGACGCCGAGGAAGCCGACTCCGAGCGCGTTGCCGGAGTCGGGGAAGGCGGAGGCGAAGACCGCGGTGCCGACGCCGCCGGCGACCAGGAGGAAGGTGCCGAACGCTTCCGACGCGTAGCGCGCTCCGGCCGAGTACTGCTCGGCGTGCTCAGTGCGCTGCTCGCTCGTGGTGCGGCTGGCGGAGTGGGGGCGGGCCATGGTCGTTCTCTCTCTCGGGACGGGGGAGTGCTTGCGGGGTCACCGGGCACCGGGACACTCCAGCACCCGGCAGCCGAGCCGGAGCCGGGACGCGGAGGGCTCTCAGACTCCGTCGCTCGACGGTTCCGTGAGCGGCCGGGAGCCACTCGCTCGGAGGCCATCCCGGGCGCCCACACACAGGTGTCCGTCACGGTAGCGACCGGCCGACACGTGCACGTCGCAGCACCGGGGACAGGCGGGAATCACGCCCCAGGTGGCACGCGCACGCCCTCACCCACCTCCCTCTTCTCCTCCGCCCGCCTCCCTGCTACGGTTTTCTGAACCGGTTTACAAAACCGGTTCAGACGTGGCGACGAGCGAAGGAGCTCCTATGGCGGGCAGACCGACGATCCTCGACGTCGCGCGTGAGGCCGGTGTGAGCAAGGCGCTCGTCTCGTTCGCGCTCAACGACCGGCCGGGCGTCTCGCCCGACTCCCGCGAGCGGATCCTCCGCGTCGCAGCCGAGCTCGGCTACCGGCCCAGCCTCACGGCCCGCTCCCTCTCCACCAGCGTCTCCTTCGCGGTAGGCCTCGTGGTGGCGCGCGACCCGGCGGTCATCGCGGCCGACCCGTTCTTCCCCTCCTTCATCTCGGGGGTCGAGCGGGTGCTCGCCGAGCGCGGCCGGGTGCTGGTGCTCAGCGTCGTCGACCCGGGCGCCTCCGAGGAGGCCGTCTACCGCACGCTCGCGGCCGACCGCCGCGTCGACGGCGTGTTCCTCACCGACCTCCGGCAGGACGACTCCCGGCCGGCGCTGCTCGCCGAGCTGCAGATCCCGGCCGTCACGCTCGGGCGCCTCGAGGGCTCCTCCTCACCCGCCGTCGTGATGGACGACTCGGCCGGTATCGCCGACGCCGTCCGGCACCTGGCGGAGCTCGGCCACCGCCGCATCGCCCACGTCGCGGGGCCGGACCACCTGCTCCACTCCTCCCGCCGCCGCGAAGCCTTCACGCGGGCCTGCACCGACGCGGGGCTCGAGCCCACCGCGCTCGTCGCCACCGACTTCAGCGCGGAGCAGGGTGCGGCGGCCACGGAGCGGCTCCTCGACAGCCCGACCCCGCCCACCGCGATCGTCTTCGGCAACGACCCCATGGCCATCGCCGGCCTCGGGGTCGCTCACGCCCGCGGGCTCCGGCTCCCCGACGACCTCTCGATCACGGGCTTCGACGACTCCGAGATCGCCGCCCACGTCTACCCGTCGCTGACCTCGGCCCGCACGCGCCCCGCGCGCTGGGGCGAGGAGGCCGCCCGCACGCTGCTCGACCTCATCGAGTCCGGCAGCGCCCCCGACGTCGACCTCGAGCCCGCCGGGCTCGTGGTGCGCCACTCGACCGCTCCTCCGCGGCCGTCGACCCACTGAAGACGCGTGCGCACCGTCGCGCACGCCGGACAAGGAGAACACCATGGCCCCCTCGACGACGAGACGCTGGCTGACCGGGATCGCCACCGCCTCCCTCGCGACCCTCGCCCTCACCGCCTGCAGCGGCGGCGGCGGAGCGTCGACCGACCTCACCGCCACCGGCCCGATCACCATCTGGTACTCGAACAACGAGCAGGAGGTCCAGTGGGGCAAGGCGATGGTCGACGCGTGGAACGCGGACCACCCGGACGAGGAGATCACCGGGCAGGAGATCCCCGCAGGCAAGAGCAGCGAGGAGGTCATCGGAGCCGCGATCACGGCCGGCAACGCGCCGTGCCTCGTCTTCAACACGGCCCCGAGCGCGGTCGGCCAGTTCGAGCGCCAGGGCGGACTCGTCGACCTCTCGAAATTCGACGGCGGCGCCGACTACATCGAGACCCGCAGCGGCGACCTCGCCGAGCAGTACCAGAACGCCGACGGCGAGTACTTCCAGATGCCGTGGAAGAGCAACCCGGTCGTCATCTTCTACAACAAGGACCTCTTCGCGAAGGCGGGCCTCGACCCCGAGAACCCGTCGCTGTCGACCTACGACGACTTCCTCGCCACGTCGAAGACGCTGGTCGAGTCGGGAGCCGCGCCCGCCGCGATCCAGCCCGCGCCCACCAGCGAGTTCTTCCAGACCCAGTTCGACTTCATGCCGCTCTACGCCGCGGCCACCGGAGGGACGAGCCTCGTCGAGGACGGCAAGGCCACCTTCGCCGACGACGAGGGCTACGAGGTCGCCGACTTCTGGAAGAGCCTCTACGACCAGGGCCTCGCCGGCCGCGAGCAGTACCAGGGCGACGCCTTCGCCGACGGCCAGGCCGCGATGTCGATCGTCGGCCCCTGGGCGGTCTCGGTCTACGACGACCTGAACTGGGGCTCCGTCTCGGTGCCGACCCCCGACGGCACGCCCGCCGAGGACACCTGGACCTTCAGCGACGCGAAGAACGTCGGCCTCTACTCCGCCTGCGCCAACAAGGGCACGGCCTGGGAGGTGCTGAAGTTCGCGACCAGCGAGGAGCAGGACCGCTCGCTGCTCGAGACCACCGGCCAGATGCCGCTGCGCACCGACCTGCAGACCACCTACGCCGACTACTTCGAGGCGAACCCCGCCTACCAGCGCTTCGGCGACCAGGCGAGCCGCACCATCGAGGTGCCGTCGGGGCCGAACACGGTGCAGATGCTGCAGGCGATCCGCGACGCGTGGGGCAAGACGGTCATCTTCGGCGAGGGCGACGTGAAGACGGCGCTCGACGGAGCGGCCGAGACCGTCACCGGGCTCGCCGGCCAGCAGTGACCCGGCCGTGACCACCCTCACCCGCCGGCCCGCGCCGGCCTTGGCACCGGGGAAGCGGAGCCTCCTGCACCGCGTCCTCGGGCCCCAGCCCCTCGGGCTGCTGTTCGGCAGCCCCTACCTCCTCTTCGTGCTCGCGGTCTTCGCGTTCCCGGTCGTCTACTCGGTCTGGATCGCGTTCCACGACTTCTTCTTCGCAGCTCCCGGCGTACAGGTGGAGCGGCCGTTCGTCGGCCTCGACAACTTCGTCACGGCGTTCTCGAGCCCGCAGGTCATCCGCTCGTTCGGCAACATCGGGATCTTCCTGGTGATCAACGTGCCGCTTACGGTGGTGCTCTCGCTGCTTCTCGCCGCGGCGCTCGACAAGGTCGTGCACCTGCGGACGTTCCTCCGCGTCAGCTTCTACGTGCCCTACGTCACGGCGAGCGTCGCGGTCGTCGGTGTGTGGCTGTTCCTCTTCAACGGGAACGGACTGGTCAACAGCCTCCTCGGGCCGCTCGCGCCGAACCCGTCGTGGCTGATCAACGAGCAGCTCGCGATGCCGATCATCGCTCTCTACGTCACCTGGAAGCAGCTCGGGTTCTACATCCTGCTGTACCTGGCGGCGCTCCAGAACGTGCCGAAGGAGCTCTACGAGTCGGCCTCGACCGACGGCGCCGGACGCATCCGCCAGTTCTGGTCGGTGACCGTGCCGAGCGTGCGGCCCGCGACCCTCCTGGTGCTGCTGGTGTCGACCGTCACGGGAGCGAACCTCTTCACCGAGCCCTACCTCCTCACCGGCGGAGGCGGCCCCAACGGCGCGTCCGCCTCGCCCGTGCTGCTGATGTACCAGCTCGGGATCCAGCAGGGGCAGCCCGACGTGGCCTCGGCCATCGGCGTGGTCCTGGTGCTGCTGGTGCTGGTCATCGCCTATCTGCAGAACCGCTTCGCGGGGGAGAGGAACTCATGAGCACCCTGTCCAGTGCCGGAGGCGCCGCCTCGGCCGTGCCCGCCGCCGTCGCCCCCGAGAAGTCGCCGCGGAGGCGCCCCGTCGGCTCCAGCCGCGGAGCCGTGATCCTCCGCGGAGTCGTGCTCGCGATCGGCGCGGTCGTCTTCCTCTTCCCCTTCTACTACATGATCGTCGGCTCCCTGCAGACGGATCCGGACCCCACGTTGGCGGGAGCGATCCCGGAGCCGGGCAACCTCACGCTCGACAACTACGTCAACGTGAACGAGCGGATCAGCCTCCTCACCGGCCTGGTCAACTCCGGGATCTTCACCGGCGGCGTGCTGCTGTGCACGGTGTTCTTCGGCGTCCTCGCCGGATACGCGCTCGCGATGCTGCAGTGGCGGGGGCGCAACGCGGTGTTCGCGCTCGCCCTGCTGGTGCAGGTCATCCCGTTCCAGCTGCTGCAGATCCCGCTCTACGTGCTGATCGCGCGCGACTACGGGCTCGCGGACAGCCACCTCGGGATGATCCTGCCGTTCGCCATCAACTCGACGGCGGTGATCATCTTCCGGCAGTACTTCCTGCAGCTCCCCAAGGAGCTGTTCGAGGCGGCCCGGATCGACGGCGCCGGCGAGCTGAAGCTGCTGTGGACCATCGCGCTCCCGCTGGTGCGGCCCGCGCTGGTGACCGCCGTGCTGCTGACCTTCATCGGCCCCTGGAACGAGTTCCTCTGGCCGTTCCTCATCACCAAGGACGCGTCGCTGCAGCCGCTCGCCGTGTCCCTGGCCAACTACATCTCGAACGTGGCGTCGTCGACCGACAACCCGTTCGGAGCGATCCTCGCGGGAGCCGTCGTGCTCGCCGCGCCCGTCGTGGTGCTGTTCATCGTGTTCCAGCGCTACTTCGTCTCGACCGATCTCGGATCCGGAGTGAAAGGCTGACCATGTCTCCCACCCTCACCACTGTCCCCTACCGTCTCGAGCGCGTCGGCGTCGTGATGGAGCCCGCCCCGGGCGACGAGCTCGAAGCCGAAGGGGTGCTCAACCCCGGCAGCGGCCGCGGACCCGACGGCGAGCTCTACCTCCTGCCCCGGATGGTCGCCGCCGGCAACGTCTCGCGCGTGGGCCTGGCCCGCGTGGTCGTCGAGGGCGGCGTGCCCGTCGGAGTCGAGCGCGCGGGCGTCGTGCTCGCACCCGACCGCGGCTTCGAGCGCGGCGCGCACAACGCCGGCGTCGAGGATCCGCGGATCACCTTCATCGAGGCGCTCGGCCTGCACGTGATGACCTACGTCGCCTACGGGCCGCTCGGGCCCCGGACGGCGCTCGCCGTGTCCGAGGACCTCCGCGACTGGCGGCGCCTGGGCCCGGTGACCTTCGCCTACGACGACGCGCTCGACATCGACCTGGGCCTGTTCCACAACAAGGACTGCGTGTTCTTCCCCGAGATCGTCGCCGCTCCGGACGGCACCCGCTCGTTCGCGGTGCTGCACCGGCCGATGTGGGACCTCGGCGAGACGCGGCCGGGCGAGGGCGTGCGCCTCCCGGCCGGGATCGAGGACCCGCGGCAGAGCATCTGGATCAGCTACGTGCCGGTGGACGAGGTCGACCGCGACCTGGCGAGCCTCACGCGCTGGACCCGGCACCGGTTCCTCGCGGGCCCGGAGTTCCCGTTCGAGGAACTGAAGGTCGGCGGCGGCCCCGCGCCGCTGCGCGTGCCCGAGGGGTGGCTGCTCATCCACCACGGGGTGACCGGAGTGATCGACAGCGCCTTCGCGCAGCAGCAGCACGTGAACTACTCGGCCGGAGCGATCCTCCTCGACGGCGATGACCCGTCGCGGGTGATCGCGCGCACCGCCGAGCCGCTGCTCGAGGCCGAGACGGAGGAGGAGCGCAGCGGGATCGTCCCGAACGTCGTCTTCCCGACGGCGATCGAGGAGATCGACGGACAGCACTACGTCTTCTACGGCATGGCCGACTCGAAGATCGGCGCTGCCCGCCTCGTCCGCACGGACGGCTGACGTCGCTGATCGAGTCCGTCGGCGCCTCCCGCTGATCGACTAGCCGCGCATCGCGTATCGAGATCCGCCCCCCACATCCCCCACCCAAGGAGAGTTCGATGACGAACACGCTCACCAGATCGGCGGCCGTCCTGGCCGCCGCCGGCCTCACCGTCGGGGGCCTCGCCCTCGGCGCGACCCCCGCACAGGCGGCCGAGCCGCTGACGAACACGGCGCACCTCGACTTCCTCCTCGACACCGCAACTCCGGTGCCCGAGCCCGGCCACACCACCTACCGGCTCGACGAGGAGCCGACCCTGGTGATGCCGTGGACCTACGCCGACGCCCGCGACGGCGGCGCCTTCGAGCGCGTGGGCGGTGGCCGCCTCGATCCGGCGACCGGCGACTACGAGCAGGGCGCGTTCAACACCGACGACATCTCGCGCGCCGCGGTCGTCTACCTCCGCCACTGGCAGCAGACCGGATCGACCGAGAGTCGCGAGAAGGCCTTCGAGACGCTCCGCGCCCTCGCCTACTTCCAGACCACCGAGGGCGACGACGCCGGGAACGTGGTGCTCTGGATGCAGACCGACGGGGAGCTGAACGCGAGCGCCGAGCCGGTCGAGCTGCCGGATCCGAGCGACTCCGAGGACAGCTACTGGCTCGCCCGCACCCTCTGGGCCCTCGGCGAGGGCTACGCGGCGTTCCGCGACACGGATCCGGAGTTCGCCGCCTTCCTGCAGGAGCGGCTGCGCCTCGGCGTCGCGGCGGTCGACCGCGAGGTGCTCACCCGCTACGGCGAGTACGCGCAGGCCGACGGCGTGCAGGTGCCGGCCTGGCTGATCGTCGACGGGGCGGACGCCACCTCGGAGGCGCTGCTCGGCCTCTCGGCCTACCTCGAGGCCGCCCCCGACGACTCCGCGGTGCGCACGAGCACGGCCCAGCTCGCCGAGGGCGTCGCCGCCTACGCCCGCACCACGACGACGGAGGCGGACACCACCGCCTGGCCGTACGGCGCGATCCTGCCGTGGACGAAGTCGCGCACGCTCTGGCACTCCTGGTCGTCGCAGATGGCCGGCGGCCTGGCCGCGTCGTCCGCGGCGCTCGATGACTCCTCCCTCCTCGAGCCCGCGATCGTCGACGGCGCCCGCTTCGCTCCGGAGCTGCTCACCGCCGGCGGCCCCGACAACGGCTGGAACCCCACTCCGACCGACCGCGTGCAGATTGCCTACGGAGCCGACTCCCGCCTGCAGAACTCGCTCGCCCTGGCCGACGCCACCGGCTCCAGCGCCTTCACCGACCTCGCGGCCGTGCAGGGCGCCTGGTTCTTCGGCCTGAACCGCAGCCTCGGCCCGGTCTACGACCCGGCCACCGGAGTCGTCTTCGACGGCGTCCAGGCCGACGGGTCCGTCAACCGCAACAGCGGCGCCGAGAGCACGATCCACGGCCTGCTGGCGATGCTGGCGCTCGACGCGCATCCGGACGTCGCCGACCGCGCCCGCACCGTCGCCACCGAGCGCTCGCGCGACGGGCTGACGCTGGTCGAGGCCGAGAGCGCGCGCGGCGGCACCGTCGTCACGCCCGAGTCGTCCTGGACCGGGGAGGCCGGCTGGAGCGGCTCGTACCTCTCGCTGACCGACCCGCGCCGCGCGGTGTCGATCCCGATCGGCCCGTCCACGCAGGACCGCGTGGTGGAGGCGGTCATCGACCAGCCGCAGCGCGGTACGGAGCGCACGCCGCTGAGCGTCTGGACGTCGGGCTCGCGCCCGCTCGACCTGCTCCGCTCGACCGTCGGGTCGCAGGGGGTCACCGAGGCGTCGGGCGCGCTGCTCCCGGAGAAGCTCCGCCGCACCGTGCCGACCGGATCGACGAGTGTCCAGGTCCGCCCGCTGAGTGGGCAGACGCGCCTCGACGCGCTGCTGGTGCGCCCGCTGGTGACGCGCCTCGTGGTCGGAGGAGAGGGCGGCCGCACCGAGCTGATCCGCAACTCCACCGACGGAGTGCGCACCACGGCGATCGGCGTCTCGGGCGGCTCCGGCACCCTGCGCGTCTACTCGCAAGACGGCGCGCTCGTGAGCGAGACGTCGCCGTCCGGTGCCGTCTCCGTGCAGCTGCCCGCGCAGGGCTTCGCGGTGCTGGTGGGCTGAGGGCGGCCCTGCTGGTCGAGTAGCCGCTGCTCGATCGGCAGGGGGCGGTGAGTCCACGGAAGTCGCGGTACTCGCGTTCGAGTACCGCGACTTCTGCGTTCTCGCGGGGGCGAGGGCGGCGGGGAGGCGCGCGGCTGGGCGGGGACCAACAAGTGGATGAGAGCGCTCTCTCGAAAACGCTTGACCTCTCCGCGGGGGCGTGCGTAAGCTCGCCGCACACCTCGTGAGAGCGCTCTCACATACGCGGAACAGCACGCGTGAGAGCGCTCGCAGGGGTGCCCCACCACCATCACGAAGGAGTGACCGTGCCCTATTCACGACGCACCAGGATCGCCGCGGCGATCGCCGGCGCCTCGGCCCTCGCCCTGATCGTCACCGGATGCTCGTCGGGATCCGACGCCTCCGAGGGCGGCGAGATCGAGCTGACCGTCACCACGTTCAACGCCATGGGCTTCGACGAGCTCTACGGCGAGTACGAGGACGCCAACCCGGGGATCACCATCGTTCCGAACAACATCGACACCGGCGGCAACGCGCGGACCGACGCGTTCACCAAGCTCGCCGCCGGCTCCGGACTCGCCGACGTCGTCGCCATCGAGGAGGGCTGGCTCGGCTCCGTCATGGAGGTCTCGGACCAGTTCGTCGACCTGCGCGACCACGGCATCGAGGACCGCAAGGCCGACTGGGTCGACTGGAAGTACGAGCAGGCGACCGACCCCGAGGGACGCGTCATCGGCTACGGCACCGACATCGGACCCGAGGGCCTCTGCTACAACACCGCTGCCTTCGAGGCAGCGGGCATGCCCACCGACCGCGCCGCCGTCGCCGAGATGCTCGGCGGACCGGACGCGACCTGGGACGACTACTTCGCCGCCGGCCAGAAGTACCACGACGCCACCGGCAAGGCCTGGTTCGACCACTCCGGATTCGTCTGGAACGCCATGGTCAACCAGCTGCCCGAGGGGTACTACACCTCCGACGGCGAGCTGAACGTCGAGGGCAACCCGGAGCTCGAGGAGCGCTGGGGTCAGCTGACCGACGCCACTGCCTCCGGCCTCTCGGCCGCGCAGAAGGCGTGGGACTGGAACAAGGGCAAGTCGTTCACCGACCAGACCTTCGCCACCTTCGTCTGCCCGGGCTGGATGTTCGGCACGCTGAAGAGCAACGTCGAGGCCGGCGGCGGCAACGCCGAGGCCACCGGCTGGGACTTCGCCGACGTCTTCCCCGGCGGCCCCGCCAACTGGGGCGGCTCGTTCCTCTCCGTCCCGACCCAGTCGAAGCACCCCGCTGAGGCCGCCGCGCTGGCGTCGTGGCTCAGTGAGCCGGAGCAGCAGCTGAAGGCGTTCGAGGCGGCCGGACCGTTCCCGAGCACCCTCGACGCGCAGAAGGAGCTCGCCTCCGCGGCCGCTCCCGACCCCGGCATGAACGACTCCCCGACCGGCGCGATCCTCGCGCAGCGCGCCGAGGGCGTCGTCGCCCAGTACAAGGGCCCGGACGACTCGCTGATCCAGGAGAACGTCTTCGGACCGGTCCTGCAGAAGGTCGACCGCGGCGAGATCGACGGCAAGGAGGGCTGGAACGAGGCGCTCCAGCTCCTCGGTGAGCTCGTCGACTGATCCGGTCGGGCCGACGCCCGGGGGCTGACCCCTCCGGGACGAGGCCCCACCATCACGGGAGGTCCGGCCGCCACCGGACCTCCCGGTCCCCGTGCGGCCGGGCCGCCCGCATCCCGGGCCACCTCGCCGCACGGGAGAAACGCTGCCGCCCGCCGGCCGAGGCCTCTCCGGCCCCGCTGCCCGCGACTCCTCCCGGCCGGCCCCGCCGCACGAGAGACTCCGGCCCCGCCGCATCCCCTCCGACTCCGACTCGACCTCGAAGAGAGCGCCATGACGAGCACACTCACCCCGCCGACCACGGCGACGCCCCCCGCGGGGAAGCGGCGCCCGGCGCCCCGACTCCCGCTGACCTTCCGCCAGCGCGCGAGCCGCTTCGACGTGAAGGCCTCGCCCTACCTCTACATCTCGCCGTTCTTCCTGCTCTTCGCGCTCACCGGCGCGTTCCCGCTGGTCTACACGCTCGTCGTGTCGCTCTACGACTGGCAGCTGCTGCAGGGCCAGGGCGACTTCGTCGGGTTCGCGAACTTCGCGGCCGTGCTCGGCGACCGCTTCTTCTGGAACTCGATCGTCAACACGCTGAGCATCTTCCTGCTCTCCACGATCCCGCAGCTCGCCGTCGCTCTGCTGCTCGCGGCCGCCCTCGACCAGGCGCTGCGGGCCAGCACCTTCTGGCGGATGAGCGTCCTGCTGCCGTACATCGTCTCGCCGGTCGCGGTCGCGCTGATCTTCTCGAGCGTCTTCAGCGACCAGGAGGGCCTGATCAACAATCTGATCGGCCTCGTGGGCATCAGCCCGATCGAGTGGACGAACGACCGCCTCGCAAGCCACGTCGCGATCGCGACGATGGTCAACTGGCGCTGGACCGGCTACAACGCCCTCATCCTCCTCGCCGCCATGCAGGCCGTGCCGCGCGAGCTGCACGAGTCGGCTGCGATCGACGGGGCGAACGCGTTCCGCCGCTTCCGCTCGATCACGATCCCCAGCATCCGGCCGACCCTGATCTTCGTGATCATCACCGCCACCATCGGCGGCCTGCAGATCTTCGCGGAGCCGCGCCTGTTCGACGTGTCGAACGCGGGCGGCATCGGCGGCTCGGACCGGCAGTTCCAGACCACCGTCCTCTACCTCTGGGAGATGGCGTTCTTCCGCCAGAACTTCGGCGAGGCGGCCGCGATCGCGTGGCTGCTGTTCCTCCTGATCGTGCTGATCGGCCTGCTGAACTTCGCGATCTCGCGGCGGATCGCCTCCGTCGAGAACCGGATCTCGCAGCGCTCGAAGCGCCGTTCCGCCCGCCCCGCGACCGCCGACGAGATCGCCGCCGCGGACCCCCTGCTCACCACCACCGGCCTCGGCCAGAACGAGAGCGAGCGATGACCGCCCCCGCCACCTCCGCCGCCTTCCCGGTGCGCCGCGTCCGCGCCTCCCGCGCCGGCCGCGTCGACCGGCCCGGCTTCCTCACCTACGGGCTGCTGAGCGCCTTCATCCTCGGCTCGACCTACCCGCTGTGGTGGTCGTTCGTCGTGGCGAGCGGCTCGAACGCGACCCGCAGCGAGACCCTGCCGCTCGTCCCGGGCGGCAACTTCCTCGCCAACGCCTCGCAGGTGCTGACGGCGATCCCGTTCTGGACGGCGCTGCTGAACAGCGTCATCGTCTCGGGGATCATCACGCTCTCGGTCGTGTCGTTCTCGACGCTCGCCGGCTACGCCTTCGCGAAGCTGCGGTTCCGCGGGCGCGACGGCCTGATGATCGGAGTCGTCGCGACCATGGCGATCCCGACGCAGCTGGGCATCATCCCGCTGTTCATCCTGATGCGGCAGCTCGGCTGGACCGGCTCGCTCGGCGCCGTGATCGTGCCGACGCTGGTCACCGCGTTCGGCGTGTTCTTCATGCGGCAGTACCTGGTCGACGTGATCCCGGACGAGCTGATCGAGGCGGCGCGCGTGGACGGAGCGAACCAGTTCCGGACGTTCCTCACCGTCGCCGTCCCGGCGGCACGACCGGCGATGGCGATCCTCGGGCTCTTCACGTTCATGATGGCGTGGACCGACTTCCTCTGGCCGCTGATCGTCCTCAGCCCCACGAACCCGACCCTGCAGACGGCGCTCGCGCAGCTGCAGTCGGGCTACTACGTCGACTACTCGATCGTGCTGGCCGGCGCCGTGCTCTCGGTGATCCCGCTGCTGGTGCTGTTCCTCCTCGCCGGACGCCAGCTCATCGCGGGCATCATGAGCGGAGCGGTGAAGGGCTGAGGCCCGGAGACTCCCGCGGGACCGGGTCGGGGGACATCGGACCGCGGGACGGGGGCCTCGGGCCCGGGGCCGTGGTGCCCCGGGTCCGGGGGTCGGGGGGTGCGGTGAGGGATCGGGCAGTGGACTGAGCGGCCGGCGGGTTCGTGGCTCGGCCGGTCGTCGTGCTCGGCTCATCCCGACCGTTGCCGCGCAGGATCCCGCCGATCACGCTCCGCCCGAGACCTCCTGGCCCGACCTCCCGCCGCCTAGGCTGGCGCGGAGGAGGCGACATGGAGCCGAAGGACCCGCGCGACGAGGACCCCTCGAGCGGGCCGGCGCAGCCGCGTCCAGGGGACGGGCCGACGCCGTCGGAGCAGGCGCTGCGCGCCATCCGCGATGTCGCGAACGGAGCGGATCCGACGAGCGAGGCGTTCCGGCTGTCGAACGACTTCACCGACCGGCAGGCCGAGCGGCTCCGGAGACTCCTCGCGCGCTTCCGCCGCGGGCGCTGACGGGCGCGAGGCTCCCGGCCTCCGCCAGTGTGCGATCGATCGCCGCGCGCCGGTCGCGCCGGTGATCGCCGAGGCAGCGCCCCCGACCGCTTCGCGCCACCCCGAACGGCCTCGATCCGCGCCCTCGCAGGCCGCGGACTCACTCCGCCGGCCCGCTCCGCCGCCCCGCATCACCCCCGAATGGCCGCGATCCGCGCCCCTTCACGCCGCGGACGCCCCGCACGAGCCCACTCCTCCGGCGCTCGGCTAGCCTCGGAGGCACCCGCGAGGAAGGCCCGCATGACCCACGACACCGCCTCGGCCGCCCCGACCCTCGAAGCCGTCGCCGCGCTGGCCGGAGTCTCCCGCGCGACGGTCAGCCGGGTCGTCAACGACTCCCCGCGCGTGAAGGACGGCGCCCGGACGGCCGTGCTCGCCGCGATCGAGCAGCTCGGCTACGTGCCCAACCGCGCCGCGCGCTCCCTCGCCAGCCGCCGCACGCAGACCGTCGCGCTCGTGGTGCCGGAGTCGGCGGCGAAGGTGTTCGCGGATCCGTTCCTCGCCTCGGTCGTGCAGGGCGCCGCGATGGCCTTCGCCGGCACCGAGTACACGCTCACCATCGTGATCGCGTCCGAGGCGGCGCCCGAGAAGACGCGGCGCTACCTGCTCGGCGGCAACGTCGACGGCGCGCTCGTCGTCTCGCACCACAGCGGCGACCACTCCTACGCGCAGCTCGGCGCCTCGCTCCCCGTGGTCTTCGGCGGGCGGCCGCTGACGGAGGAGGGCGGCAGCTACTTCGTCGACGTCGACAACACCGGAGCGGCGCGCACGGTCACCGAGCACCTCCTGGGCCTCGGCCGCACGGCCCCCGCGATGATCGCGAGCCGCCAGGACATGCCCGCCGCGATCGACCGCCTGTCGGGCTGGCGCTCGGCCGTCACCGCCGCGGGGCTCGACGACTCGCTCGTCGAGTACGGCGACTACTCGCCCGAGGACGGCGCGACCGCGATGCGCCGCCTGCTCGACTCCGGGCGGCCGATCGACGCGGTCTTCGCCTCCAACGACCAGATGGCGGCGGGCGCCCTGACGGCGCTGCGCGAGCGCGGCCTCACGGTGCCGGGCGACATCGCGCTCGCGGGCTTCGACGGCGACTACTTCGCCGAGGCGAGCGAGCCGCGCCTCACCACGGTGCGCCAGCCCTCCACGGGCCTCGGCGAGGCGATGGCGGACGTGCTGGTGCGCCTCCTGGCCGGCGAGGAGGTGCAGCGCGTGACGCTGCTGCCGACCGAGCTGCTGGTGCGCGGCTCCACGGTCGCGGGCGCGTGACCCCGCGCTGAGTGCGCTGACCCGTTCGCTGAGTCGCCCGGATCGGCTCCCCGCTGCGGTGTGTCGCGAGCCGATCCGGGCGACTCAGCGCTGGACGGGCTCGTCGGGGATCTCGAGCAGGTGGAAGGGGCCCCGGGGGAGCGGGCCTGTGCTCCACAGCGCGACGACGGCCCAGCCGAGGTCGGCGTGGGCGACGGCGCCCTCGGGCAGGGTCCGGGTGAAGAGCGCGTAGTCGATCCCGTCGAGGGGGAGGGGGCTCACGTCCCACGCGGGCCGGTCGGCGGCCAGCTCCTGAGCCCGCGCCTCCGCCGCCACCATCGCCGCTCGCGTCCGGTCCTCAGGCAGGCCGGCGGGGATCACCGAGAGGAGGAGCGAGCCGATCGCGAGCGTGGCCGTCGCGACCGGGTCGGTGACCACTCCGTGCACCGAGCCGCGCGGCCCGAGGCGGACACCGGTCAGCCGCAGCGTCCGGACCGAGTACGAGCCGCCGTCCCGCTCGGCGCGGACCGAGAGGTCGTCGACGGGCCCGTCGTCCGTCCGCCCGCTCCCGTCGACGGACCACGGATCGGAGACGGGGACCAGCGCGCGCATGCCCTCATCCGACTCCCTGCTGCGCCGCCGGTCAAGAGGCGCAGGGCCAGGACCGCCGCTGAGCTGCCCGCATCGGCTGGCAGGTCCGGCGTGTCGTGAGCAGATCCGGGCAACTCAGTGCGGAGGAGGCGCGGAAGTGCTGAGACGTGGAGGCCCGCAGGCGCTGCTCAGAACTCCTCGTAGTTGTAGGGCTCAGGGTCCTCGTCGATCACGGGGCGCGCGATCGTGGCGCGGTTGCTCTTGATGCGGGAGCGGATGTCCTCGACGGCGGCCTCGACGGCGCCGGTGGTCGACTCCTCGTCCTTGATGGAGACCTCGACGGGGACGGCGACGAGCTCGCTGCTCGCGTCGAGCGTCATCTTCGCCTCGATGAGCTCGCCGTCCTCGGTGAACGCCGGGACCGTGACCGCTTCGGAGTGCTCCTGGCGGTCGATCGCGGTCACCAGGTCGAGGAGGGCCTCGGTCACGGCGTCGGTCGTCACGAAGCTCTTGGAGGCGTAGGTCAGCTGCTGCATGCCTCCACTCTCCCGAACGGGAGCGCCCCTCGCGCGGGGTTGCGCCTCGTCGGCCCAGCCCGTAGCGGAGGGGCAGCACGACCGGCGCGGGCGCGAGGAGTCAACCCTCTAGGCCGCGATCCGCGCGTCCGCTTCCCTGGTGGCGGGGCCTCGGGAGGAGGCGCGGGGGTCTCGGGATCCCGGGGCCCCGGCACTCGATCGGGAGGGGACCGGATGCGGCGTCGGGGACTCCGCGGCGACCGGGCGTTCCAGGGCGGCCTCCTGATCGGAGTCGGCCTCATGGCGGCCGTCGACGAGATCGTCTTCCACCAGATCCTCGCCTGGCACCACTTCTACGACCGCTCCACTCCGGCGATCGGCCTTCTCTCGGACGGGCTGCTGCACGCGGCCGAGATCCTCGCACTCGTCGGCGGCGGCTTCCTGCTCGCCGACGCCCGGCGCCGATCCGCTCTGCGTCCGCGCACGGCGTGGGCCGCGGGGCTCACAGGGGCGGGACTGTTCCAGCTGTGGGACGGAGTCGTCGACCACAAGCTGCTCCGCGTGCACCAGGTCCGCTACGACGTCGACCTGCTCCTCTACGACTCCGCCTGGATCGCCTCGGGAGCGGTGCTGCTCGCGGCGGGGCTGCTCCTCCTGCCGCGGCGACGGCGTGCGACGGCGTGACCCCGCACGCCGACCACTCCCTGCTCGACCCGGGCCTGCTGCTCCTGGTCCCGCTGGCCGCGGCGGCGGCACTCGGAGGGGGCGCCGCGGCACTCGAGCGGCGGCGCGGACGGCCGTGGCCGCTCCACCGCACCGCCCTGCTCCTCGGCGGGCTCGCGACCGCGGCGCTCTGCTTCACGGGTCCGCTCGCGGAGTGGTCGCACGCGGATCCGCGCGGGGCGATGCTGACGCACCTGGTCCTCGGGATGCTCGCGCCGCTCCTCCTGGTGCTCTCGGCCCCCGTCACCCTGGCCCTGCGCGCGCTCGACGTCACGGCTGCCCGGCGGCTCTCGCGGCTGCTCCGGAGCCGCCCGGCCCGTCTCCTCGCCCACCCCGTGACGGCGCTCCTGCTCTCGACGGGCTCCCTCTGGCTCGTGCACGCGACCGGACTGCTCGCCGCCGCGCACGCGGATCCGCTGCTGCACCTCGCACTCGGCGTGCACTTCCTGCTCAGCGGCTGCCTGCTGACGGCGGCGCTCGCCGGAGTCGATCCGAACCCGCACCGCGCCCCGTTCGGCCTGCGCCTGGGTGTGCTCGGAGCGGGCATCGCCGCGCACGGGCTGCTCGCGACCGTGCTCTACGCGGAGGCTCCGGACGAGACCGGACGCCAGGCGGCGCTCCTGCTGTTCTACGGAGGCGACCTGCTCGAGACGGCGCTCGCCGTGGTCGTCTGCGCCCGGCGCTTCGCGGCGACGGCGCCCCGGCAACCCCCTCCGCCGAGCGCGCCCTGCTCCCTACGCTCGGACGCATGCTCCTCATCTTCGGGACCCGAGCCGTCGAGGACCTCCTCCGGACGCTCGTCTTCGTCTGCCGCGTCTGCGGGCAGCGCGACGAGCAGCGGATCCTCCGCCGCCGGACGCGCCTCTCGCTCTTCTTCGTCCCCGTCCTGACCGTCTCGACCCGCTACCTGCTCGAGTGCTCGCACTGCGGCACCGTGTCCCCGATCAGCAAGGAGGAGGCGCAGGGCTCCGTCCGCTGGGCCGGCAACTCCGACCAGTGACCGCCCCGAGCGGGAGGCTCCCGCGGTGCGCTCAGCGCACCGGAGCCGGTACCGCCACGGGACGCGCGGCGACCGCGGCCGCGCGCCGCGTCGCCCAGTTGTTGAGCAGCAGCGCCGTCACGACGATGGCCGCGCCGAGCAGGGCGACGGGCCCCGGCCGGTAGCCGCCCGCCATGCTGATCGCGAAGGTCGTCACCGGGACGAGGTTCTGGAAGAGCGTGCCGTTGAGGGCGCCGAGCAGCTTGATGCCCGTGTTCCACAGCAGCACGGCGACGACGCCGGCCAGGAGTATCAGGTAGGCCAGCTGCGGCCAGGCCGCGAGCACCTCGGCCCCGGTCGGCGGGTGCGCGGAGCCGGTGGCCGTCGCCACGGCGACCGCGACGGCGATCGAGGGGCAGCCGAGCGCGGTGGTGAGCGTCGAGTACCGCAGCGCCGACCAGCCGGGGAACGCCGCGGCTCCGCGCGTGTAGACGACCCAGCAGATCGCTCCGAGTAGGGCGAGCAGCTCGCCGAACCCCAGCTCGCCGTCGAGGAGGAGGGCGACGTCGCCGCGGGTGACGACGAGCGCGACTCCGGCGAGCGCGAGCAGGATGCAGCCGACGGTGGCGGCAGGCGGCAGGCGACGCGCGCCGATGCTCGCGAGCACCGCGCCGATCGCGGGCATCATCCCCATCATCAGGCTGACGTTCGGGGCCGAGGTGAACCGCAGAGCCGTGAAGGCGAGCAGGCCGAAGCCGGCGAATCCGGAGGCGCCGAGCAGCGCCAGCCGCCACCCGCGGCCGTCGAGCCGGAAGGCGCGGAGCCCCTCCGCCCGGGCGAGCAGCAGGGCGAGGACGACCGCGGCGGCCGTGTAGCGGATGAGGGTCATGAAGAAGGAGTCGACCGTCGCCGCGATGCTGTCCGCGACCGGGAGCATGCCGCCCCAGAGGATCGGCGGGATCAGGCAGAAGAGCAGACCTCGCGACCGCATGGCGCCCCTGACCCGTCGGGTGCGGCCGCCCCGGGCGGGGGCCGTCGCTCGATGGTGGACCCCGGCGGCTCGACGCACAAGAGCGCCGCCGACCCCCGAACGGCCCGTCGCGGGGCCGAGCGGAGAGGGGTGCGCCGGGTGTGGAGGAGGCTCGGCGAGCCGACTGACCTGGTACGACGAGGACGAGGGAGCCGCAAGGACCTTGCGTGGCCCCTTTAGGGTGACAAAATTCACTTGCTTCCATCATCTCCGTGCCCCTAGGTTGATCGCAGCACCCCCCGATGCTGTCCTCTGTCAGGCCCTGCTCCGATCCCCCCGTCGGACGCCGATCCTCACTCGGGTCGCGCCCACCCCGGCGACGACCTCCGTTCCGCGCGGGCGCTCATCAGCGCACATCGGCCCCCGGCCGCGGAGAGGAACAGTCATGAGCACACAGCCCGGCCACGGCGCGGACGAGCCGGCGGCTCCCCGTCGCCGGGCGACCTGGGAGGCGCACGACGAGACGGCCTCGCGCCCGCTCTCGGGACGCCGTGCCGCCCGCCCCGGGCGCGAGCGGGTCTCCGCTCCGCGCCGCCTCGCGTCCGCGCTGCCTGCCGGAGCGGTGACGATCCCCGCTGGAGCGGTGACGATCCCAGCCGCCCCGACCGCGCTCCTGGAGCGCTCGGCCGCCCCGACCGCGCTCCTGGAGCGCTCGGCCGCCCCGACCGCGCTCCTGGAGCGCTCGGCCGCCCCGACCGCGCTGCTCGAGCGTCCGCCGGCCCCCGCCGCGGTCCTCGAGCGCACCGTGCTCCCCGCCGTCGACGCCGACCGGCTCCCTCCGGCGTCCATTCCGATCCGCGGCACGCGCCCCCGCAGCGGCCGCCGCGCCTCGTCGCGCATCGGCGACCTGGTCGCCGCCCTCCCCGCCCACAACGAGGAGGCCGGGATCGCCGCGGCGATCGAGGGCCTGCGGCGGCAGACGTGGCCGCCGGACCGGATCGTCGTCATCGCCGACAACTGCACCGACGCCACGGTCGAGATCGCTCTCGCGCACGGCGCCGAGGTGTTCGTCACCGTCGGGAACAGCCACAAGAAGGCGGGCGGCCTCAACCAGTTCCTCGCCGAGGTCCTCCCGGGGCTGCAGGCCGACGACCTGGTGCTCGTGCAGGACGCCGACTCCGCGCTCGACCCCGGGTTCCTCGAGATCGCCCGCGGCAGGCTGCACGGCGGCATCGGCGCGGTCGGAGGAGTGTTCCGCGGCGGCGAGGGCGGCGGCTTCGTCGGCCACCTCCAGCGCAACGAGTACGCGCGCTACGCCCGCGACGTGCGCCGCCTGAACGGGAAGTGCCTGGTCGTCACGGGCACCGCGGCCGTGCTCCAGGTCGCCGTGATGCGCCGCATCAGCGCGGCCCGCCTGGCCGGCTCCCTCCCCTCCGGAGACGGCATCGGCGGCATCTACGACACCACCGTCCTCACCGAGGACAACGAGCTCACGTTCGCGATCCGCCACCTCGGCTACGACGTGCTGAGCCCTGCCGGCTGCACCCTCGTCACCGAGGTCATGCCGACCTGGGGAGACCTCTGGCGTCAGCGCCTGCGCTGGAAGCGCGGAGCGGTCGAGAACTGCGTGCAGTACGGCTTCACGCGGGTCACGGCTCCCTACTGGGGGCGCCAGCTGCTCACGATGCTCGGCTGCATCATCACCTACGTCTACCTGGCCACGATCGTCTACGCCGTCGGCTGGGGCGAGCTGAGCCTCCAGCCGTTCTGGCTGGCCGTCACCGCGATCTTCGTCGTCGAGCGGATCGTGACGGTCCGCGACCGCGGCTGGCGGTACATGCTCGCCGCCGCGTCGATGTACGAGCTCGTCGTCGACCTGTTCCTGCAGGTCGTCCACACCAAGGCCTACCTGGATGCGCTGACACGCCGTCGGCGCGACTGGTGAAACAGAGAGAGAGACATGTACAACCACATCGGAACAGCCGCCGGAGCCGGAGTCGGTGCCGGAACGCTCGCCATGACCGGGTTCGACTCGGTCTGGCTGGCACTCGCGGCCTTCGCCCTCATCGCTGCGGGGACCGCCGTCCTGCGCATCGCTCCTCGCCGCAAGCGCGAGGTCTGAGACACGGTGGCGGGCGGGGGACAGCCCGCGCCCGTCACCGTCCCACGACCGCCGTCGCCGCGGAGGTCCGGCTCGCGGTGGAGTAGCCGGTCTTCGTCCCGGTGACTGTCAGCGTGATCCGCTTCCCCGCCTGAGCCTTCGTGAGCGTGAACCGCGGCGACGTCGCTCCCGCGATGGCCGCGCCGTCCGCCTTCCACCGGTAGGTGAGGTTGACGGGAGTCGGCGTCCACGGACCCGGGGCTGCCGTGAGCACCGCTCCGACCCGGGCCGTGCCCGTGACGGTCGGCGTCGCGGCGCCGAGGGTGCCGGCGGCGACCGGTGCGGTCGGCTGCGAGGTCGTCGGGCCGGAGCCGTCGGCGGCGCTCACCGTCACGGTCACCCGCTTGCCGACCGCGGAGGAGGGGACCACGAGATCCGGACCCGTCACTCCCGCGATGTCGACGCCTCCCGCCGCCCAGCGATGCACGAGCGGTCCCGTCCGGCCGGCGGAGGAGGACAGGGTCGCGCCCACCGCGGCGGTCCCGACGACGACCGGAGCCGGCGCCGCGTCGGACCGGTAGACCGCGACGTGGTCGACGAGCATCGTCCCGCCGGAGCTCTTCGGAGCGGCTGCACTGTCGCACCCGCACACGCCGTTCGGCAGCCCGCCCCCGATGGCGAGGTTCAGGATCAGCAGCACGTCGTTCGGGACCGCGGCCTGCCACGCGGCCGTCCCCACCTCCGACTCCCGCACCACGTGCCGGGTGACGCCGTCGACGAGGAACTCCACGCGCTCGTCGCCGGGCACGGTCCGGTCGAGCAGGGCGGAGTAGCGGTGGAACCCCGTCACGCAGGACGCGCAGTCCAGCATCCCGCTCGTCCGGCCGACGGGCTCGTCGCAGGGGCCGCCGTCCGGCACTCCGCAGTGCAGCGTCTGGATCACCTGGGCGGTGCCGTTGACGGCCTCGAGCATGTCGAACTCGCCGGTCGCCGGCCAGTCGATGACGGCGTTCGCGTCCCGCCCGAGAGCCCAGAAGGCGGGCCAGTAGCCGGTGGCCTGCGCGACGTCCGGCAGCTGGATCGAGGCGGTCATCAGCAGTCGGCCGCCCGCCGGCGCCGAGAACGACTTGTCGGCGGTGACGATCCGCCCGGAGGTCCAGGCTCCGGCGGAGTCGCGGAGGGCGCGGATTCCCAGAGCGCCGCCGCCCGTGAGGAAGACGTTCGCCGTCGACGCGGTCGTCCGGTCGACCGCCCCGGTGCCCCAGGTGCCGACCTCGTGCTCCCACTGGCTCCCGACCGGCGCGCCCGCCGGCCCGGTGAAGTCGTCGCGCAGGAGCGTGGTCCAGCCCGGGGCGTCGGCGGGTGCCGCCGTGACGGCCTGGCCGGCGGACGAGGCGGTCGGAGTCGTGGACGCCGGTGCGAGGGCGGCGACCGCCTGCGGGGGTGTCGCCGCCAGCACTCCGAGGCACAGGGCTGCGAGGGCGAGGGCGAGTCGCGGCCGGTCGAGGAGTCGTGAAGGCATGGCGAGTCCTCTGCGTCGAAGGGGCGCGCAGCTGCACGCGCCTCGACGCTAGTGAGGAGTACTCGCTCTCCCCCCACCCTCCAGGCGGGGTGATCTCCGGCACGAAAGCTCACGACCGGGCTCGGCCGGGCCGGGTCCAGGGTGCTGGCAGAGGGGCGGCCGCCGTCGCCTCCGATCGCCCGTTCGAAGGAGAACACCATGCACCGTCGTTTCACGGCCACGCTCGCCGCGATCGCCCTCGCCCTCGGAGGGGCCGTCGCCGTCGCTACCCCCGCCTCCGCCGGGCAGCTCGTCTACCGGAACGGCGGCCCGGGCAACTGCTACGAGGTCCGCTCGCAGCGCGACTCCCTGGGTCGCGCGCAGGTCACGGTGTGGTGGCACTGCGACCAGGCGAGCAACGTCAAGGTCATCTGGAGGAACGGCCCGGACAGCGGCTGCAACACGATGAGCGTCATCAACCGCAAGTTCAGCGACAGCTCGGGAGTCGCGTCCCGCTTCGACCGCCTCGTCTCCTGCTGACCCGGACGGGCTGCCCCTGATCCCTTCCGCGAGACGCCACCTCGGTACGCGGCACGCCGCGCGAGGTACTCGGGTGGCCTCTCGCGGGAGGGGGGCGGCGGCGGCCCCGCTCAGTGCTCGGCGCGCCCCGAATCCTCGATGAGGCGCACCTTCACGTTCACGGCGAGCGGCCCCGAGACCGACGGGTCGGCGGCGAGCAGCGCGTGCATCCGCTCGCCCACCAGGCGGAGCGTCTCGGGGGCCGGCAGTGCGGCGGACGCGGCGATGTGCGCGCTCACCGTGGTGAACCCCTCCGACCGGTCGATGTCGACCAGCACGTCGGGCTGCCGCAGGTCCAGCTTCACGGCGAGCGCGTCGGCCGCGGCCTCGACGATCGGCTGGGCGGGGTAGACCCCCGCGACTCCCTCGATGTCGCGGATCTCGGCGGTCAGCCGCTGCGAGAGCTCGGTGTCGTCGGTCATTCCCGCTCCTCCCGGTGGGGGTACACGTCGTCGACGGTCACGTCGATCGCGCCGACGGTCAGCTCGGTGTGGCGCTCCAGGGCGTAGCGGATGCGCTCGCGCAGGCGGTCGGCGGCCACGGCGACCGGCAGGCCGAACTCGAGGGCGCAGGTCACGTCGATCCGCACCACCGCGCCGGGAGCCGAGACGTCGCCGTCGAGGGTGCAGCGGCCCATGATGACGCCGCCCATCGTGTCGCCGGCGCGGCGGATCATCCCGCGCACGGCCGCCTCGGTGAGCGCCAGGCGGAGGGTCGGGTCGGGGTGGCGGACGGGGATGTCGCGGCCGGAGCGCACCTCGGAGCGGATCGCGTCGAGCAGGCCGGCGATCCAGACCTCGTCGCGGTCGGGCTCGCGGTCGGCCTCCTGGCGCAGCGCCCGTGCCGAGAGCTCGGTGAGGCGGGTGAGGTTCGCGAGAGCGAGCCGGCACGCGGCGGAGTTCTCGATCGAGGGGTCGCGCGGCTCGCGGCCGCGGTCGAGGTACTCGCCCAGCTCCTCGAGCGTGTGGCCGTCGAGGTCGTCCTCGGGCACGGCGGCGTCGTCGGTCATCGCCATGCCTCCAATTCGTGGAGCAGGAATCGACGGGCCCGGGCGAGGAGGCCGCGGACCGTCGAGACGGGGAGTTCGAGAGCGTCGGCGATCTCCTGGTAGCTGTAGCCGGCGGTCTCGCGGAGTAGCCAACAGCGTCGCTGATCAGCAGGCAATCGGTCCAGCGCTTCCCAGACCGCGTCCAGCTGGAGTCGCGCCTCCACGATGCGCTCGGGGGAGTGCTCGGGCGGCGCGGGCGGGTCCCAGTCGTCGATGTCGTCGTGGCGGCGGCGGACGCGGATCCGGTCGATCGCCTTGTGGGTGACGATGCGCATCAGCCAGTTGCGGATGTGCGCCGGGCTGTCGAGATCGGCCAGACGCCGCCAGCCGGTGAGGAACGCTTCCTGCACCACGTCCTCGGACTCCGCCTCGGAGCCGAGGAGCTTCGCGGCGTAGACGCGCATGAGCGCGCCGTGGCGGCGGGCGAGCTGCTCGAACGCCTGCACGTCGCCGTCGACGGCGCGCGCGGCGAGGGTCGCGTCGGACGCGTTCAGGAGGGGGTCGTCGTCGATGAGCGCCTCCTCCGCGGTCCCGCGCGCGGTGTCCCGCGCGCCGATGCCCTCAGTGTGGGGCGCCGTCCGGCATGACTACCAGCCTTGACAACGGGCCGCCGAATCCGCTGGCCGGATTGCGAGTGCCGCCGATGGGGGACGCCTCGAGACGGGATTCGTGACATTCCGGCTCCTCGACACGTCTTGATTCCGTACCCCTCGTGCGTCCCCCCGAGCGCACGGACCCCGAACCCGGAAGAAGTCCCCCATGCACTGCTCCCTCCGCCGCCGCCCCGGGCGGACGTCATGAGCGAGTCGACCTTCACCCTCGGCAGCCCGTTCGCGGGCGACGAGCGGGCCGACCGGCGCTACGAAGCCTCCGGCGACGATCCGTCCGCCGCGTCCGCCGTCTACTCCGAGGCGTACGGCGGAGGCGAGTTCCGCGTCGCTCCGTCGCAGCGCGGCTTCTCCTACCGCTACGCCGTCCGCGGCAGCGACCGGGTGACCCTGCGCACCTCCGACTGCTCCGGCGCCCTCACCGGCCAGGTCCCCCACCTGAAGGAGTACGTCGTCGGGTGGTTCCGCGCCGGCGGCGGACGCCTGAACCTGCCGCCGTTCACCCGGACCGGCGCGCTGTCCGCCCCGTTCCTGTTCCCCGCGGAGCGCCAGTTCGGGCTCGAGTTCGAGCCGCACCGGCAGAACCTCATCCACTTCGCCCCCGGGTTCCTCGAGGACGTCGCGACCGAGACGCACGCCGGCCCCCGCCAGCCCGTCTCCTTCGACCACGGGGCGGACGCCGACCCCGGCGTCCTCGCCCGCTGGCGCGCCGCGGTGACGGAGGCGAGCGCCGCGCTCGCGACGGCCGCGATCACTCCGCTCGTGCGCTTCACCGCCGAGCTCGACCTCGCCCGCGTGCTGCTCCTGCTGTTCCCGTGGCGCGCGTGGGACGTGCCGGCCGTGCTGCGGCGCCCGTCCGCCTCCCGCACCCGGGTGGCGCTCGACTTCCTCCAGCACCACGCCCACGAGCCGATCACCCCGGCCGACGCCGCCCGCGCGGCCGGACTGCACACCCGCACACTGCAGCAGGCGACGAAGCGGCACCTCGGGGTGTCGCCGTCGGTCTACCTGCGCGACGTGCGCCTGGACCGCGCCCACTCCGACCTGGTCGCCGGCGACCCCTGCTCGACCACCGTCGCCGCGGTCGCCCGCGAGTGGGGCTTCGGCAACCTCGGCCGCTTCGCGAGCGCGTACCAGGTGCGCTTCGACGAGAAGCCGAGCCACACGCTGCGCCGCTGACGCGCAGCCCCAGCGTGCCCGAGGGCCCGGACCGTCTCAGGACGGTGCCGGGCCTTCGTCGTCTCCGGGTGCGTCCCGGGGGACCGTCTCGGAGGACGGCTCCGGCTCGCGGGGTGGAGTGACGCTCAGCCGGCCGGCAGCGCGGAAGGAGCTCGCCGAGGTCATCGGCTTCCTCGCCTCGGACGCCGCCGCTGAGATCGTGGGCGCGGAGATCGTGGTCGACGGCGGCACGGTCCGCACGGTCTGAGGCCGCCCAGCCGCTCCGGCCTCCTCGTGAGCGGTTGCTCATCGACGTCGCCAGATGGGGCGCCACGCGAGAACGAGTCACCGAAGACCGCCTCACCCCTACCCCGCACCAGACCCTCATCGCCGACGCCGACCCTCGAGGGCGTACAGCCGGTCGATGCAGCGCCGTCCCCAGAACGGTCTTCGGTGGGTGGAGCAGTCGCGATAGCGACGGAAGCAGTGGTGGCGTTCTGCCGGGCAACGCTCGCCTACGACACCTGGATCGGCGAGCTCTACCCGTTCGTGAGTTAGTAGCCAGCAGTGGCCTACAGGACGGTGGACCCTGTGAGCGTGCCCTGCATGAGCACCACAGGCGCTACGACCATCCGAGACGGTGATGACGCGTTCACGATGCGCATCCTTCTCCCCACGGACGCGGGGGAGTACCCCATGTACGTCCACCGCAAAGCGGAGAGCACTCCCTGGGCCGTCACGTCGACGCGCTCACCCGCCTGAACCGCGCGCGGCGTCGGCCTGGCGATGATCAGCCACACCATGTCCGACCTCCTCGCACTGGCCTCCTCGGAGGATCAGATGAAGGCGAAGGGCTTCGTGGAACGCTCCGGCATGGTCATCTGCGGCGGCCTCCCCGGCGCGGAAATGCCGCTGCTGACCTCGGCCGTGCCGATGTCGATCGCGGAGCAGGGGATGCTCACCTCCTGGCAGGACCCGCCCGCCTGGGACCCCGTGTCCGGGCACGAGTCCGAGCCTCCCGGCCGAGGCCGCTTCCTGATCAAGGTCGGCGGACGTCCCGGGATCCCGGTGCGCGTCGAGCTGACCGCGGCGGAGAGGGAGGTCAACGACACCAACAAGTTCTGGCACGCGACCTCCCGCGCCGGCCGCGCAGCGGAACCGCTACCCACCGATCCCGTCAACGTCGAGATCCTGCCGTGAGCGTCCTCGTCGCGCTCGGCGCGAGCTGCGTCGCAGCCAGCGCCGGCGGCGCCTCGATCGTCAGCGCGCTCCGCGCCCGCCAGCGGACGGCGGACCGCGACCGGTTCCTGCTCACCCTCTGCTGGACCGGCGTCGGGCTCATGGCGGGCTTCGTCGCCTGGGACCAGTGGGACCGGGTGATCGCGTGAGCTGCCCGTCGACGCTCGCGTTCGAGGGCTACCGCTGGACGTGCCAGCGATCCGCCCCGGGAGAGCACGGCTACCACACGACCGACCTCCCCGTCTCCTTCGCGGAGCGGGGCCTCGCGGTCCTCTCCTGGGGAACCTCGCACCAAGCACCCGCCGATGACTGCACCCCGCGGTGGGTCGGCCCGATCTACACGGAGGAGTCCGCATGAGCGCCACCGCCAACAACCGCCGCCGCGAGCCCGGCAAGGCCAATAACGACGCTCTGATGCTCGGCGCAGCCCTCGCGGCGATCGCTGCAATCGGCATCGTCTGGGTGGACGTCGCGGTCGGGTCGCAGCTCGACGGAGTGAACGAGGGTCTGCCCTCGGATCCGTTCGACATCATCTCGGGCCTGTTCCGCGGCCGAGTGGTGTGGTCGACGTCCGCAACGATGATCGCCGCGGCCGCGGCCGCGGCCGCGGCCGCGGCCGCTGTCGCCGTCATCGTCCTCGTGGGCCTCTGGCTCGTGTGGATGCGCTCGCTCGGACGGAAGAACCGCTCAAGCGTCGACCACGCCGCCCGATACATGGCGACCCCGCGCGACCTGGCGCCGATGATGCGCAAGGAGGCGTTGAAGAAGTCCGCCCGCCTCGGCGTCGCTGAGAACCCCGGCGTCCCGGTG
>NZ_PSVZ01000048.1:0-6764 GCF_002932315.1 Rathayibacter sp. AY1C9 | reverse complement strand
GGGTCGTCCTGGTACGGGTCGAAGCGGTGGGCGGGGCGGGGTGCGGTGGTCGTGGTGGTCATGGTCGGGCCTTCCTGTGCAGCAGTGGGAGAAGAGGAGGAGGGGCGGGGACCGGCGCGAGCCGGTCCCGCCGGAGGGGCTAGCTGAGCCCCGCGGCGTCGGCGGGGGTGCTGTCGCCGGTGACGACCTGCTCGACCGGGGAGAGCGCGTAACCCCAGGCCGCGAGCTGACGGAAGTGCTCGGCCGTGCGCTCGTCGCCGCGGCGCCAGGACTCTTTGCTCGTGTTCGCCTCCTGCCCTGCGAGGACGACGGCCAGCGCGACCAGGCGGGCCTTCGCGGGGTTCGCCTCGACCAGCGGGGCCAGCGCGTCGGCGTGGTAGCCGGAGGGCTGGGTGACGCCGAGGAGGGTGTGCGCGAGCGCGTTGCCGTTGCCCATCCCGCCCGACACCGACGAGCGGTGCGCGGTCAGTCCCAGGGCGATGACGCGCTCGGCGTCCTTCGGGAGGGTCTTCCGGGACAGGAGCGTCGTGATCCAGTCGCGGCGTACCGTCTCGGCGGCGATCCATGCGCGGTTGTTCGCGAGGAGGATGCGGCGCTCGGCGGACTTCGCTGCCTTCTCTTCCTCCGTCTCGGGTGCGGCGGGCGCGTTGTAGGCGTAGCTGAATCCGTGGGCGGCGGGGTCCTGGATCGCGTAGGAGACGTGGGTGTTGCCGTCGTAGATGGTGCTCACGAGGACGCCCCGCGGCTCGATGGTCGCGATGTGCTCGACGGTGACGCGCTTGCCGTCTTCGGTGCGCAGCGGGTCGATGACGACCCACGCGCTGCCCTCGCCGTCGACCTGATCGCGGGTGAGGACGGTGAAGCCTGCGGCCTCCTGGTTCGCCTCCTCCACGAGGACGGCGACGCGGCGGGCGCGCGCCTTGCGGTGGCGCTCTGCGGTGTGGGTGAACTGGCTCGGGTTGGTGGTGGCGACGGTGATGAGGTCGGCGCGGGCTTCCTCGTCGTCCTCAAATTCGAGGATGATCGCGGCCTGGTCCAGGGTCAGCTCGTGCTCGTGCAGCGCGGTCCGCGCGACTGCGGACTCCTCGACCGCCAGTCCCGCTTTCACGGTCGCGGCCTTGGTGCCGGTGCGCTTGGCGATGCTCGCGGCCGACAGGCCCTCGAACGACAGCTGCGCCCACGCGGCGGTGCGGTCGGCGGTGGTGAGTTCGGCGCGCTGGTCGTTCTCGATGATCTGCTGCACGATCCGCTCGGCGGTCTTGTCGTCGCCCTCCACGACGTAGACAGGGATCGTCGCGAGGCCGATTTCACGGCTCGCGAGGGTCCGGCGCTGCCCCGCGCGGACGATCACGTTGCCGTGCTCGTCGCGGCGTCCGAGCACGGGCGACAGGATGCCGCTCTGACGGATGGAGTCGATGAACTCCTTCGTCAGCGGGGCGCTGGTGCGGACGTTCTGCTCGATCACGAGGGCGGTCGGGTCGATGTGCTCGATGGTCCCGGTTGCGGTGGTGTTCACGATGGTTTCTCCTTGATCAATGTGCGATCATTGAGGCGACGGGTCCCGTGGTTCTAGTGAAACTACGGGGCTTTTGTCGTCTTCCTGATCGTTTTTCTTTGCCTCTCCGGCGGGATGAAACCAATTGAGTGGAGACGCCGTAGTGACGGGCTTTCCGGGCGAAATAAGGGCGCTTGCGCCCGCGTCCGGAAAGGTCGGCACGGAGGCGTCGGAGCGAGATAGGTTGAAACCGCGGAGAGGTGAAGAAAACAGAAAAACAGGCCGCGTAGCGGCTTCCCCTCGGCGGTGCTCCGTCACCGCTGCGCGAGTGCAGCTCGCGCCCCCCGGAACGGGGATGCCGGGGAGTGTGAGGGGGTCGCCCCTCACGGGCCGGCCCGCAGGCCGGCCCGCACCGCGCGGCTACCGGTCGGCGGGCTCGTAGCAGTTGGCGCAGTCGCACGGCCCGCCGGGGTTCTCCACCCGCTCGACGGCCGCGATCTGCGCGGCCTGCTCCGCCGGGGAGAGCGCCTGCCACCCCTCATCCGCCCGCCGGTTCAGCTCGACGCGCGCCGCACGCTCGTCCACCGTCTCCGGGGTCGGGGTGAGGAAAGCGGCCAAAGCCGCGCCGGTGTCCTGCTTCTCGGCGGCGGTGAGGAACGCGATCAGCGCGGCCGCGTAGTCGCTTCCGTCGTTGGTGACGGGGAACCCGCCCGGGCACCCCTCCCCGGGCAGGGTCAGGGTGTTGCGGACGTGCGCGAGGATCTCGGCGTCCGTGGCGGCGGCGTCCTCGTCGGACTCCGCGCGGCGGGTGGTGAGGATGAGGGCGAGCTGTTCGGCGCTCGCGCGGCCGGTGTCGGTGGTGGTCATGGTGTGGTCCTCTCAGCGGCTCATGAACGGGGCGACGCGGCGGATCGCTGCGCGGCGGGCGTGGGTGACGCAGTGGCGGAACGAGCCGCTGGTGATGCCGTGCAGCTCGTCGGAGTGCCACGCCTCCCAGACGCCGGACTTGCGGCGGGTGACGAGCACGGAGGGCGTCGTCTTGGGGTCGGTGCCCACGACGCGGATGCTCACCGCGCGGGTGTTTGCGAGCGTGAGATAGGTCTTAGCCGTGGTCTGCAAGTCGGTGGCGGTCTGCATGGTGTGGGTGCTCCCTCTGGCTGATCGTTTTTCTTTGCCTCTCCGGCGGGAAGAACCGTTTGAGTGGAGGCGGCGCAGTGACGCCTATTCCGAACGAAATAAGGGAGCGCAGCGACCGCGTTCGGAATAGGTGGCACGTAGCCGGTGGAGCGAAATAGGTTTGAACCGCGGAGAGGTGAAGAAAACGGGGAATCGGGCCGCGTAGCGGCTTCCCCTCGGCGGTGCTCCGTCACCGCTGCGCGGGCGGAGCTCGCGCCCCCGGAACGGGGATGCCGGGGAGTGTGAGGGGGGTCGCCCCTCACGGGCCGGCCCGGAGGCCGGCCCTCGCCCGCTCAGCTCGCCGCGGCCGTCTCCGCGACCGCCTCGCGGGCCGCGTCGAGTTCCGCGGCGGTGCGGTGTCCTTGCACGTCGGCGTAGGCGACGGAGTAGGGGCGCGTCCCGGCGTTCCAGTCCAGCGCGACGGTCACGGTCTTGGGGTTCACGCGGGTCACGACGCTCCACCCGTGCTTGTGCTTGATCGCGTCGCCCTTGGCGATCGTCTCGCGGCTGTAGATCGTGACCTGTCCCGCGGCGGCCTGCGCCTCGCGGACCTCCGACCAGTAGTCGCGCTGATCTTCGAGCTGCGCGCGCTCGGCGTGCAGCCGGTCGAGTCGGTCGCCGGTCGCGGGCGCGGTGGTCTCGACGTAGCCGCCGCCGAAGTTGTGCGAGCTGCCCTCGATCTTCCGCGTGTATCCGCGAATGTCGGTGTCGAGCCGGTCGATGCGGCGGGCGACCATCGCGGGCGCGTAGCGGGATTCGGTGGTCCTCGCGGCGACGTCGGCGCGAGCGCGGGCGCGGGTGGCCTCGCGGTCGGCCTCGACGCTGCGACCCATCGCGGCGTCGGCCTTGGCAATCGCGTTCCGATGCCGCGTCTCCGAGTGGTGGCCGATCTTGATCGGCTCCCCGCCCTCGGGCAGGCGGCGGAGGGCGCGGCGGGCGGCCTCGTCGGCGTCGTCCGCCTGCTCGGCGCGACGGTCAGCCTTCGCGTCGAGCGCGTCGACGCGGGCCGCCTGGCGCTCGAGGGTCGCCGCCTCCGCCTCGGCGGTCGGGCGGAACGTCTCTTCGGCCTCGATGGTGACCTCGTGTCCCGCGTCGCGCAGGGCGGTCGCGGCGCGGTTGATGGTCCACCACTTCGGCAGGCGGTCCCGGGACTGCGGGACGTACCAGGCGCCGATGGAGCGGCCCCAGCGCCAGCCGGACGCCTTCAGGATCTCGGCGGTGCCGTCGCCGCGGCTGGTGCCCTCGATGAGGGTTCCGGCTTCGGGGGTGTGGGTGATGGTGAGCATGCTCTGTCTCCTTCTCGTCTCGGCGGGGGTCAGTCGTTGTCGCGGAAGTCGACGGTCGTCTCGCTGCGGTCGTGCAGCGCGTACGCGGCCGGGTACAGGTCGAGCGCTCGCGCGACGTCGACCGGCACGACGACGTAGGCGTCGGAAGCCATGTAGCCGATCCGGCCCTCCCCCACGGGCTCGACGGGCTCGAAGTGCTGCAGCGTCACCCCGGCGACCGCTCCGCTGCGGGTGACCAGGTGCACGGCAGGGGTCTGCTCGGTCACCGGGTCGCGGCCACCGGCGCCGACGATGACCACCTGACGGGCGGTCCGGCTGATGCCCTCCGTCCCGGGTCCGTGGTACTCGCTCTTGATGACCTCGGTACGGGTGCCGCGCTGCTGAGTCATGGTGTGTCTCCCTCTGGCTGATCGTTTTTCTTTGCCTCTCCGGCGGGAAGAACCGTTTGAGTGGAGGCGGCGCAGTGACGCCGCTATCGGGCGAAATAAGCCCGCAGGGCGCGTCCGATAGCGGTGGCACGTAGCCGGTGGAGCGAAATAGGTTGAGACCGCGGAGAGGTGAAGAAAAAGAGGAAACGGGCCGCGTAGCGGCCTCCTACCGGCGGTGCTCCGTCACCGCTGCGCGAGTGCAGCTCGCGCTCCCCGGAACGGGGAATGTCGGGGAGTGTGAGGGGGTCGCCCCTCACACTGCCGGCCCGAAGGCCGGCCCGCCGCCTCTCAGCTCTCGTCGTCGCTCTCGTCGTCGTCGGCGTCGAGGATCGCGGCGATGCGGTGCGCGGTGGTGAGCACCCGCGCGGCCGTCTCGCGGATCGTGTCGGCCTTGCAGTCGCTCCACGTCGCGACGTAGCCGACGCTGTAGGCGCTGGTGTCGAATCCGACGAGCCCGGCGACGACGAACGCGACGGACTCGGCTTCCGTCTCCATCAGCCCTCGGTGCTGCGCGTACTCCTCCAGGTCATCAACGTGACCCATCAGCACGTGCGCGGCCTCGTGGATCAAGGTCTTTGCGGCCTGCTCCGGCGACAGGCTGGAATCCACGACGACCGTGCGCTCCTCGGGGGCGGCGTAGCCGTTCGTTCCCTGCGGCAGCGGGCGGCGCTCGACCGTCCACCCCTCGGCCTCGAGAGCGGCCGTCAGCGGCGCAATGACGCCGTGATCGTGCTCCCCGGTGAGTAACTGCGCGATGTCGCGGGGATCCTCGGCGCCCTCCATCAGGTCGGTCTGCTCGATCGCGAACACGGACACGAGCGGGTAGTACGTCTGGACTTTCTGCCCCTTCTCGTCGGTGCTGGTCGTGGTGCCCTCCTCGGCCTCCTCGTCGGCGGCGATCTTTCGCTGAGCGAAGCCGAAAATCTTGATCGCCTTCTCGCCCTTGCGCACCTGGCGGCCCTTGGCCTGCCACGCGCGGAACCCGGCGACGGCGGAGGCGTCGGGGCGCTGAGCGAGGATCAGCAGCAGGTTGCCCAGGCTGTAGCGGTGGAACGAGGACGCGAACGAGAGGAACCGTCGCCACTGGTCGGAGTCGCGCAGCGCCTCGACCTGCTCGGTGATGCTCTCGTGCAGCGCGGCGGCCTGCTCGCGGCGCTCCTCCGGTGTGGTCCGCGGGGCGCGCTTCTTGGCGGTGGTCTTGCGGGCGGTGGTCGTGCTGGTCATGGCGATTCTCCCTGTGCGAGGATCGACGCGACGGGTCCCGTGGTTCTAGATCAACTACGGGGCTTTCGTCTTGTCTGATCGTTTTTTTGTGCCTCTCCGGCGGGAAGAACCGTTTGAGTGGAAGCGGCGGAGTGACGCCTATTCCGAACGAAATAAGGGAGCACAGCGACCGCGTTCGGAATAGGTGGCACGTAGCCGCTGGAGCGAAATAGGTTTGTACCGCGGAGAGGAACAAAAAACCTCGAAGCAGCGCCGCGCAGCGGCTCCCCGTCGCCGCAGGCGATGTGCGCGAAGCGCACCCCGCGCCTCGAGCGGAACACCGGGGAGGGTGAGGGGCCGGCCCCTCACGGGACGGCACCGCCGGCCCTCTCCCACCTCCCGACCGCGACATGCTGACTTGTAAACATGCCTACAAGTCAGCACGCGCGGCCGGTGTGGGTCACAGGCACCAGTCCTCGGACCAACCGGAGGGCGGGACGACAGCGTGCGCCTCGCCGGTCCAGTGGAGGTAGTAGAGCGTGCTGCCATAGTCGTGATCCCCCGCGGTGACGTCCATCTGGCGGTTCTCCACGTCCGGCTCCGCGCTGCTCCACCGGGTAGAGACGTCCACCGCGCGGAGTTCCCCGGAGTCGGTCACGAGCGTCTGGCAGACGGGGCACCGGAGCGCTTCGTACGTCTCGCCGTCATCGGTCACCGTCTCGATCAGAAGCTCGGGGGCCGCTGCCCACACCTGCTGGTGCAGCTCCTCGATCGTCGCGAGCAGCGCTTCCGCGCGGCTCCCCGGCGTCTCCTGCGTGGTGGTGGTGTCGAGTTCGGTATCGGCGGTCATCGGCGTGGACTGCATGATGTGGCGCTCCCTTGTCTGATCGTTTTTTTGTGCCTCTCCGGCGGGAAGAACCGTTTGAGTAGAGGCGGCGGAGTGACGCCTATTCCGGGCGAAATAAGGGAGCTTGCGACCGCGCCCGGAATAGGTGACACGGAGACGACGGAGCGAAATAGGTTTGCACCGCGGAGAGGAACAAAAAACCTCGAAGCAGCGCCGCGCAGCGGCTCCCGGTCGCCGCAGGCGATGTGCGCGAAGCGCACCCCGCGCCTCGAGCGGAACACCGGGGAGGGTGAGGGGCCGGCCCCTCACGGGACGGCACCGCCGGCCCT
>NZ_PSVZ01000047.1:0-7774 GCF_002932315.1 Rathayibacter sp. AY1C9 | reverse complement strand
CACCGGGACGCCGGGGTTCTCAGCGACGCCGAGGCGGGCGGACTTCTTCAACGCCTCCTTGCGCATCATCGGCGCCAGGTCGCGCGGGGTCGCCATGTAGCGGGCGGCGTGGTCGACGCTTGAGCGGTTCTTCCGTCCGAGCGAGCGCATCCACACGAGCCAGAGGCCCACGAGGACGATGACGGCGACGGCGGCCGCGGCGATCATCGTTGCGGACGTCGACCACACCACTTGGCCGCGGAACAGGCCCGAGATGATTTCAAACGGGTCCGAGGGCAGGCCCTCGTTCACGCCGTCGAGCTTGGAACCGACCGCGACGGCCACCCAGACGATGCCGATCGCAGCGATCGCCGCGAGGGCTGCGCCGAGCATCAGGGCGTCGTTATTGGCCTTGCCAGGCTCGCGGCGGCGGTTGTTGGCGGTGGCGCTCATGCGGACTCCTCCGTGTAGATCGGGCCGGCCCACCGCGGGGTGCAGTCGTTGGCGGGTGCTTGGTGCGAGGTCCCCCAGGAGAGGACCGCGAGGCCCCGCTCCGCGAAGGAGACGGGGAGGTCGGTCGTGTGGAAGCCGTGCTCCCCCGGGGCGGACCGCTGGCAGGTCCAGCGGTAGCCCTCGAAGGCGAGCGTCGACGGGCAGCTCACGCGATCACCCGGTCCCACTGGTCCCAGGCGACGAAGCTCGCCATGAGCCCGACGCCGGTCCAGCAGAGGGTGAGCAGGAACCGATCGCGGTCTGCCGTCCGCTGACGGGCTCGGATCGCGTTGATGATCGCGGCGCCGGCGGCGCCGGCCGCGACGCAGCTCGCGCCGAGTGCGACGAGGACGCTCACGGCAGGATCTCGACGTTCACGGGATCGGTGGGCAGTGGCTCCGCTGCGCGGCCGGCGCGGGAGGTCGCGTGCCAGAGCTTGTTGGTGTCGTTGACCTCCTTCTCTGCTGCGGTCAGCTCGACGCGCACCGGGATACCGGGACGTCCGCCGACCTTGATCAGGAAGCGGCCGCGGCCGGGAGGCTCGGACTCGTGCCCGGACACGGGGTCCCAGGCGGGCGGGTCCTGCCAGGAGGTGAGCATCCCCTGTTCCGCGATCGACATCGGCACCGCCGAGGTCAGCAGCGGCATCTCAGCACCGGGGAGGCCGCCGCAGATGACCATGCCGGAGCGTTCCACGAAGCCCTTCGCCTTCATCTGATCCTCCGAGGAGGCCAGTGCGAGGAGGTCGGACATGGTGTGGCTGATCATCGCCAGGCCGACGCCGCGCGCACGGTTCAGGCGGGTGAGCGCGTCGACGCGATCGACCATGCCCTTACCCGCGCGCAGCGCCCGCCACAGCTCGTCCAGGATCACGAAGTAGTGCCGCTGCGGTTCGAGCTCCGCGTCCGCGAGGGCGGCCGCGACGTTGACGGTCCCGAAGCCGGCGGACCAGCAGGCGAGGAGGATCGCGGCCTGGAGGTCGCCTTCGGAGTCGTCGATCGAGGACACGTCGTAGACGACGGGCCGGTCCCGGCGCATCGGCGTGGTCGTCTGCTTCGAGAACACCTCGCCCAGGCGTCCACCGGTGGTGAGGCCGATGAGGGAGGCTTCGAGGTTCTCGGTGACGTCCTTGTACTTCTCGATGTTGCCGCGGTCCAACGCGACCTGACGAACTTCGTCCGGCGCCTCCTGGATCACGCGCAGCAGGTCCGCGAGGACCGGCACGCCCTGGTGGTGCTCGTCCAGGTACTTCAGCGCCCGGTCGATGATCGTCTCTTCACGGTCGCTCGGCGGCTGGGAGCGGAGGATCGTCAGCAGCGCTGCGACCATCGTGTGCCGGCGGCCGTGGGCGTCCGCGAGGACCTGGTGCGCGAGGCGCTGCACCTTCGCGGCGTGCTTGCGCAGCCGACCGACCTCCGCGATCATCGCCGCGGTGTCGTCGGAGACGCCGAGCGCGTCGACCTGGTGCGCGAGCTCGTCGGCCCGCTCGAGCGAGCGGTCGGCCTCGTCACGCAGGCGCTGCGCCGCCTCCGACGCCTCACCGGGATCGAGGATGTTCAGGTACCCGCGGCCACGGCCAAGAGGGATCACCTGCCCGTCGAGAGCTTCGATCAGATCCACGTAGTCCGGCTTGAGGTCGCCCAGCACGAGCGGGATCGTGCCGTACCCGGCGAGGCCGGCGGCCATGCGGCGGGTCAGCGAGGACTTCCCCAGGCCGGGCTTGCCGAGCACGAACATCGACGGGTTGCTGATGAGGTTTGCGCGCTGGAACCAGCTGATCGGGTCGCAGCAGACGGAGGCGCCGGTGGAGAGGTTCTTCCCCAGCGGCACCCCGATCATCGGCGTACCCGTCCCGACCGAGAACGGGTACAGCCCGCACACCTGCACGGTCGTCCCGCGGAACTCGTCTGCGGCCGTGACGTTGACGGCTTCACCACCGCCGCGACCGAGCCATCCGCGGATGCTCGGGCGCAGAGGACGGCGCAGCGCCGTCCCCTGGCTCTTCTTCTTCCCGCCGTGCGGGATCTCGATCTTCTTCCCCTCTCGGCGTCGGGTGCGCGGGGTGGTGCGCTCTCTGGTGAGCGTCGGGCGCTGAGCGACCGCTGCTACCGGGGCTGGAGCTTCGCCCTGCCCGCGCGCAGCCCGCCGCGAGGGTGCCGTCGTGTCGGTGCCGGGCTCTGCCGAGGACGACACGGCACCGGTGGGCAGGCCGTCGCCGGTCAGCTCCTCCCCCGTCGTATCGCCGTGCGCGGCGGTGACCGCTCCGTCCGGCAGGACGTCCTCGCCGGGCTCGAGCTCGTTGTCGCTGTTCGAGGAGAACAGGCGGGTGATCAGGCTCACAGGGACTCCCTCACTTCGGTGGGCAGGCGCAGGTGACGCGGGAGCACGAGCCCCAGCGGCAGACCCGCAGCGAAAACGGTGTCCTGCGACCCGAACGCCGGCCGCACCCGAAGACGCGCCGCGGCGGTCAGCGAGTCGATCGCCGCGCGGGCGTCCGCTTCGTGCACAGCGTCGGTGGTCGTCGCGGTGACGATTAGGCCGAAGTTGAGCAGGCCAGCACCGGAGGCCTCCTCCGCCGCGGTCGCCTGGGCGGAGCGGGTGGAGAGGGTCGAGCGGGCGGTGGGCTTGGTCGACGCGGAGCTGTTGAACTGCGCCGCGTTCAGGTCCGCCTCCACGATCGCCGCGGCGCGGGCCGGGTCGATGGGGCGGTAGAGCAGGGTGACGCGCTTGCGAGCGACGTCGCGGTGCGGCGCGAGCAGGCGCGCGAGGATCCCGGACTGCACGACTCCGCGCGGCGGGGAGGTCATCGTCCACGACGTCGACACGGCGCCGTCGTGCCGGTACGACTCCCACCGGGACTCCGCGGCCGCGGGGCCGACGTCCGTCCACGACAGCTCGGGCACGTCCCCGGAGGCGCGGGCCTCATCGATCAGGACGGCGGCGGCGGGGTCGTAGGCGATCCGGATCACCTCGCACAGCTCCTGAGCACCGAGCGGCCGGGCAGCGCCGGCCCCTGTCGCGGCAAGGCTCGTCGTCAGGCCGGGCAGGCGGGCGGCGAGGTCGGCGGCGACCTCCTTCGCGTTGCGGCGCTTCCCGCCGATGCGAGACAGGGAAGAGAAGGTGATCGCGACGTAGGCGCGGATCGTGGCAGACCCGACCGGGTAGCTGCTCACGACCTCCGAGAGCATCGCTCGAGCGAACTCCGGCGCATCCGGGTCCATCGACCCCTCGACCTCCGAGCGCAGGCGCGTACCGGTGTCGGGGGCCGTCTCGACGGTGACGGAGGCGGCCTCGATGCCGGGCTCGTCTCCAAGGTTGGAGAGCCAAATGCCGTACTCCGCGACCTGGTTGTTGACCTGCTCCTGATCCACCAGCGCGGCGCCGTCCGGCTCGGTAGCGATTACGACGGTGTAGTGCTTGGTGGAGGGGACGTGCACGAGAGCGAATCGGCGCCCGTGCGAGTCCTCGTGCTCGGAGAGCTGCGACGCCGCAGCGAGTCCGGGGAGCTGGAAGGTGCCCCATTTCGCCCGACCCGCGGGACCTGAACGGTAGACGTTCGCTCCCTTGGCCTTCGTCCGCATCCAGTTCACGCGATTCACCGTCCTTCCGAGGGCGCTCTGCCCGTGCTTGTCCTTCACCGAAACCGTCAGCAAGATCCCGCCGAAGATCGCGGCGACGATCAGCGCGGCCACGAGGCCGGAGAACATCGACGCGATGATCGAGGAGAGGATGCCGACGAACAGCACGCCCGTGGCGAGCTGTCCGAGGCCGCCGAGTCCCGCAGTCTGCGGGCGACGCCAATTGCCGTACGTGCGCGGCGCCTCAGCGCTGCGCGTAGGAGTTGCCGTGCTCATCAGTTCCCGCTTCCGTTGCCGCCAGTGGCGTCGTCCGTGGCGGCCTTGACCGCCCCTGCTGCGTGCTTCGCGCCTTCGGCGGCCTTCCCTGCCACCGCAAGGCCGACACCGATCGGGCCTCCTGCCGCGGCTGCGGCACCACCGCCTGCCGCCGCACCGCCCGCTGCCGCACCACCGCCGGCCGCAGCTCCGCCAGCTGCGCCACCGCCTGCTGCTGCGCCGCCGCCTGCACCGGAGGCGGCCGGAGTCGCCGCGGGTGACCCCTTGCTGCCGGCGGAGGCGCTACTGCCGGACGGTGCGGAGCCGAAGCCACCGCCGCCGGGCGACCCTCCGCCCCCGCCGCTGTCGCCTCCGCTGCGCGAGCGGATTGCTCCGCTGGCAATCTCCGCCGCTCCACCGGCCGCGGCCGCACCGAGCAGGAGGCCTGCACCGCCACCGCCACCGCCCACCGAGGCGACAGCGGGGACGAGGAAGCGCATCAGCGCGGGCAGGGCCACGAGCGCGATGAGCATCAGCGCGAGGCCCGTGACGATCTGGAACAGCCCGGTCCCGTCCGACTTGAACAGATCAGTGCCGGTCATCCGGAACGCGATCGCGTAGACGATCGCCGCGGCGGGCTTGTAGAGGATGAAGGCGAGGGTCCAGGCCATCGTCTTCTTGAACCACTGCTGCCCGATTTCCGTATTGGTCGCGGCCGCAGCGATCGGGAAGATGCCGGCGAGGACGACGAGCATCGCGCCGCGGAACACCATGAGCGCGATCTGAACGTAGGTCATGAGCACGGCGAGGATGCCGAGGAGGAACAAGCCGATGAGGCCGATACCCGACGTTGCGGTCAGCGAAATCATCGCGAAGATGTTCGTGCCGAAGCAGTTGCTCTCACCGTTGGTGACGTCGCAGTCGGTGGAGTTGTTGAGGATCCAGATCGAGAAGGCGTCGCCTGCCTGCGTGGCGAGACGGATCACGACGAGTCCCGCGCCGGCGACGGCGATCAGCGTCAGTACCGACCGGGCGAGGGTGCGCAACTCGCCCGCACGCTGCGTCCAGACCATGCGGCCGGCGGCGACGAGGATCGACAGGATCGCGAGTCCTCCGGCGTACCACTCGAGCTGCCCTTGCACCCAGCCGACGACGCTCGAAGATTCGTTGAGGTGCAGCGCCAGGGGTAGGAACCCCGTGACGAGCGCTGAGGCGGAGGAGAGCAGGAAGACGGCGAAGATGATGACGCCGATGCGTCCCATGTGCGCCTCGCCGTCGCCGTGGCGGCGACGGGTGCTCATCATGACGCCGGCGATGATGAGCGACATGACCGCGAGGCCCGCCGCGACCCACGTCACGTAGCCGAGGATCGTCTCGAACGCTTCCGGCAGGGGCGGGGTACCGCCACCGTTAACGCCGCCTCCCCGGTCGACCACGGTCACCGGGGAGGGAACGTTCACCCAGAGGGTGCCGAGCGAGACGACCGCTTTGCCGAAGCCCTCCAAGATGTTGTTCACGAACTGCTGCAAGGCGTCGTTAGACGCCTTCGAGACGACTTCGCCGATGCCTGCTGATGACCAGCACACGACGTCCCACGCTGCGCAGGGCTCGCCTGCGGGTGGAGTCACTGTCATTCGGTACCTGCCCAAGGGATATAGCCGCCCAAGCTGGTGAGTGCGGTCGGACGGAACGGCGGCTGACCGTCAGCGGTCAACACCGACTTCCAGTCGCCGTCGACCCACGTCACGGGAGCGGGGAAGCTGAGGAGCTGATTGGTGTTAGAGCGGAAGGCGATGTCGATCGTGGCTTCGTCCGCGGTGTACGAGCTCACGCGGAAGCCGACGATCTGGACACTGCCTCCGGTGTTGCTCTGGGGAATGTCCGCGGCGATCGCGGCATCGCGACCAGCGCCAGGCGCGGTCTGGCGCTCGAGAACGGCGTCGGCCAGGCGCCCATCCGTTCCCATCGCCCAGAGGTTCGCCACCGAGAAGAGCGATCCTTCGACGGTGTGCGCGTAGCAGCTGCGCAGCCCGTCCTCTCCGATCACGCCGGGGCCGGCGGTGTCCGACGACGGTGCGGCCATCGTGCCGACGATGGTCCAGTCGGTGACAGGTGCCGTCGAGAGCGTTCCGCTCTCGTCGTAACCGGGAAGGTTGCAGACGCTTGCTGCGGCGGTGTCGGTTTCCGGTGAGGCGGTGACGGCGGGCGTCGCGGAGGTGGCGGGAGCACTCTGCCCGCCACCTCCGCCCAGGGACGTAATCGCGAGGAGGATCGCCGCCAGCACGAGGACTCCGAAGATGATGGCTCCGAAGATGAATCCTCGACTGGTGAACGGGTTGCGGGACTCCGTGTCGCTCATGACGTCGTGCCTTTCGTTGGTGATGCGGTCGGTTTCCTCCGGACGCTACGCGCCCATGAGGAAGCCGACGATCGTGAACGCGGCGGACACGATGATCACGCCGACGAGCAGGCGGCCGAGCCAGCCGCCGATCTCTCCGCCTTCGCCGCGGCGGGCGGAGACGGTCATGGTGACGCCGAGGATGATCAGGCCGACGACGGCGACGCCGAGGCCGACCCACTTGGCCCAGCCCATGACGGTGGTAAAGGCCTCGAACCCGGGGGGCATGCCGCCGGGTCCCGGGTCGGGCACGACGGCGCCGAGCGCGCCTGCGGTGGTGAGGATGTCGGTCGTCGCTGCGAGCAGGGACATGAGGTGCTCCGTTTCGTTGGTGGTGCTGGGGGGATCGACGTCGCGGTCGCGACGCCGAAGAGGTCCGGTTATCCGGTGGTGAGGGGTCCGTCCGCGAACCCCACGTCGAAGTGGAGGTGGTTCGGGGTATCGGTGAACTGAGTGATGTGCTCGTAGCTGGTCGAGCGGCACTGGATTTGGCCGGCCCGGGAGCCCTGGGGCACCTGCGGGTCCAGAACGGTGAGGAGTTTCAGCGCGTTGGGGTCGCAGCCGGTGGTGGCCGTGCCGTCGAAGGAGAAGAAGTCGACCGCGTGACCGCCGCCATTGATCCAGTGCGAGGAGCCGGTGCCTGCGCCCAGGAGCGAGCCGGTGCACTGTCGGTTGAGGTCGGAGACGCCGACCTTCCCGAACGTGTTCAGCGCGATGGTGATGACCTGGAGGATCCGGACGTCGATGCCGCAGTTCTCTTTGGCGGTCCCGGCGGCCATGTCGCGGATCTGCTGCGCGTAGCGGTCCTCGAGTAGGCGCAGGCGCCCCTCGTCCATCGCCGTCACGAGTCCGGCGGCGAGGGCCTGCGCGTCTCCGGACACGGCTACGCATCCACCGACCGGCGCAGCCGTCGTAGGCGTGGTGCTGGTCGGCGTCGACGGAACACTGACCGGTGCGCCGGTCGTCGCCGGCCCCGTCGTGCTGCTACCGAGCCCGTTCAGGTAGGTCATGATCGCCACGGCGTCGGCGCGGTACTTCGTGTAGTGGTTCGGGTCGGCGTTGCGCTGGACCT
>NZ_PSVZ01000046.1:0-7793 GCF_002932315.1 Rathayibacter sp. AY1C9 | reverse complement strand
GCGAAGGGCCCGCGGGTCTGCTCGTCGACGAAGGAGTGCGGGGCGTCGAGCGCGGTGACGGTGCTGGTCAGCCGGAGCGGGACGCCGAAGTGCCGGGCGCTCCAGGTCACGTGCTCGCCCAGGCCGATCAGCCCGGTGGTCGTCCCGGAGACCGCGCGCTCGCGAGCGCCGGCCTGCGAGGCGGTGTGCAGGTCGATGTCGCGCGCCCGGTCGAACATCTCGGCGGCCGGGCGGGCGGAGCGGGTCACGACCTGGAGGAGCACGGTGTCGATCCTGCCCGCCGCGCCCGCAGCCGGCCACGGACGCGCCGGTCCGCCCGCCTCACCAGCTCGTCACCACGGTCCGCGTGATCACCCACCCCTCGTCGCGGCGGACGAGGCGGCTCGTCAGCTGGAGCCGCCAGGTCGCGTGCAGGCGGCCGATGGTCGCCTCGGTGATGGTGCGGGAGGTGAGCACCGGGTGCGCGGCGCCGCCCGAGAGGGCGCTCTCGACGTGGTCGATCTCGTGGTACTCCTTGCGCGCCTCGTCGATGTCGGCGAGCCACTCCTCCCGCGACTGCACCAGGCCGGTCGGGTGCTCGATCACGAAGCGCTCGTCGAGCAGCGCCTCGAGCGCGGGCAGGTCCACCAGCTCCAGCGCGTCGAAGAGGGCGGCGTGCACCGCGGTCGGGCCGTCGTCCTCCAGCTCGTCGCCCCTGCCGGCGGTCCCGTCGCCGCTCATGCCGGCGGTCCCGTCGTCGCGCGGCGGACGAGCTGCGTCGGCAGCTGCACGTGCAGCGAGCGCGGCTCGCGCCCGGCCATCAGGGCGATCAGCATCTCGGCGGCGGTCGCTCCGAGCGTCTGCATCGGCTGGCGGACGGTGGTCAGCGGCGGATCGAAGCGCGCGGCCTCGGGCACGTCGTCGAAGCCGATCACCGACAGGTCGTGGGGCACGGCGAGGCCCAGGTGCGCGGCGGTCTCGATGATCGCCAGCGCCGAGACGTCGTTGGCGGCGAAGACCGCGGTCGGGCGGTCGGGCAGCGACAGGAGCGAGGAGGCGGGCCGCCGGGCGGTGTCGCGGTGGTAGTTGCCCACCCGCAGCAGGCGCTCGTCGAAGGCGATGCCGGCCTCCGCCAGCGCCGCCCGGTAGCCGGCCTCGCGCAGCCGCGCCGAGCGCAGGTCGCCGCGGCCCGCGACGAAGCCGATGCGGCGGTGCCCGAGGGCGACGAGGTGGCGGGTGGCGAGCAGGGCGCCGCCGAAGTTGTCAGACTCGACGGTCGGCAGGTCGGCGCGGCCGGTGTGCGGATCCACAGCGACGAGCGGGATGTCGGAGGGCGCGCTCACCACGCTCGGCGTGACCATGATCGCCCCGTCGATGAGGGTGCCGCTGAGCCGGCTGAGCGAGCGCCGCTCCCAGCCCTCCTGCTCGCCCTCGTGGGAGCCGGAGTAGGCGAGCAGGTCGAACCTCGACTCCGCCAGCACCGACCCCACGCCCTTCAGGATCTCGGCGCTGAACGGCTCGAACCCCGCGACGAGCACGCCGATCACGCCCGTGCGCCGGGAGCGCATGCTGCTCGCGACGAGGCTCGACTCGTAGCCGAGCTCGCGCACGACCTCGAGCACGCGGGTGGCGGTGGAGGGGGCGATGCCGTAGCGGCCGTTCACGGCCTTGGACACCGTCGCCACCGAGACGCCGGCGGCAGCGGCGACGTCGTGGATGGTCGGTCGGGTGGTCATGTGGCCGACTGTAACCCGTGCTTCGAAAACCATTTCGAAAACGTTTGACCACTTTCGCAAGCACTGCGGACACTGACTCCACCCGCGAAGGCGGGAACCCCCCACGGCGCCGGTGCACCAGGCGGCGCCCTCGATGAAGAGAACGGTTGGACGATGAAGTTCAGGAAGATCGCAGTGGCGACAGCAGCCCTGCTCGGCACGGTCGCGGCCCTCACCGGCTGCTCGGCCCAGGACTCGGGATCGAGCGACGGCACCGTCGCGATGACCCTCTGGCAGAACTCGACCACGGGCCCCGGCCAGGAGTTCTGGGACAAGACGATCGCGGACTTCGAGGCAGCGAACCCCGGAGTGACCATCGAGTCGCAGGCCATCCAGAACGAGGATCTCGACGGCAAGCTCCAGACGGCGCTCAACTCGGGCGACGCCCCCGACGTCTTCCTCCAGCGCGGAGGCGGCAAGCTCGCCGCCATGGTCGCGGGCGGACAGCTGAAGGACCTCACCGGCGGCATCTCGGACCAGGCGCGCAGCGAGATCCCCGAGGGCTCGTTCTCGGCGAACACGCTCGACGACAAGGTCTGGGCGATGCCGGTCGCCGTCCTCCCGGGCGGCCTGTTCTACAGCCAGGACCTCTTCACGGCGGCGGGCGTCACCGAGACGCCGAAGACCATCGACGAGCTCGACTCGGCGATCACGAAGATCAAGGGCAGCGGAGCCCAGGCCGTCGCGCTCGGCGCGAAGGACGCCTGGCCCGCCGCGCACTGGTACTACTTCTTCGCGCTCCGCGAGTGCAGCGCCGACACCATGGCCGAGGCGGCCGACACCAAGGACTTCTCGGACGACTGCTGGGTCCGCGCGGGCGAGGACCTGCAGGACTTCTCGGCCACCGAGCCGTTCAACGAGGGCTTCCTCACCACCGCCGCCCAGCAGGGCGCGGGCAGCTCGGCCGGACTCCTCGCCAACCACCAGGCGTCGATGGAGCTCATGGGCGCGTGGAACCCCGGCGTGATCGCCTCCCTCACCCCCGACGAGAAGCCGCTGCCCGACCTGGGCTGGTTCCCGTTCCCCGAGATCGACGGCGGCGACGGCGAGGCCGGCGCGATCATGGGCGGTGTCGACGGCTACTCCTGCTCCGCGGGCGCTCCCGACGAGTGCGTCGACTTCCTCAACTACCTGGCCACCTCCGACGTGCAGAAGGAGTACTACGCGGCCTTCAACGCGCCCCCGGTGAACACCGTGGCGCAGGAGGCGGTCACCGAGCCGTACCTGCAGCAGATCCTCGAGGCCTACAACTCGGCCCCGTACGTCTCGCAGTGGCTCGACACCGTCTACGGCCTCAACGTCGGCAACGCGCTGAACGTCGGAGTCGTCGACCTGCTGGCCGGCAAGAGCGACCCCGAGCAGCTGGTCGAGGCCGTCAACGCCGCCGCGGCGAAGGCCTAGCCACCATGGCACTCCGCGAGAGCCCGCTCCTCGGAGTGGATGAGCCCCGCGGGACCGCGCGCACCGGAGGCGTCACCTCGACGCCTCCGGTGCGCCGGCGCCGCCGCAGCGTGGGCTGGGCGGGGCGCTTCGAGATCGCGCTCCTGGTCGGCCCGGCGCTGATCGTCTTCCTCGCCTTCGTGATCTTCCCTGTCGTGATGGCGGCCTACTACGGCTTCTTCAGCTGGCAGGGCTACGGAGTGCCGACGGACTTCGTCGGCTTCCGCAACTACCTGACGATCCTGCAGGACCCCACCTTCCACGACGCCCTCGCGCACAACGGCATCATCGTGGTGCTCTCGCTCGTGCTCCAGGGGCCGGTCGCGATCCTCCTGGCGCTGCTGCTGAACCGCAAGCTGCGCGGGCAGTCGATCATCCGCGTCCTGATCTTCGTGCCGTACGTGATCTCGGAGGTCGTCGTCGGCACCGGCTGGAGCCTGATGCTCCAGACCAGCGGCGCGGTCAACGGCCTGCTCGAGAAGGTCGGCCTCGGCGCGCTGAAGCAGGACTGGCTCTCGGATCCGGCGATCGCGATCTGGACGCTGATGCTGATCATCACGTGGAAGTACATCGGCTTCGCCGTGATCCTCTTCCTCGCGGGTCTGCAGGGCATCCCCGAGGAGCTGTCCGAGGCCGCGGCCATCGACGGCGCCTCCTACTGGCAGGTGCAGCGGCGGATCACCCTGCCCCTGCTCGCGCCGACCCTGCGGATCTGGGCGTTCCTGTCGATCATCGGCGCACTGCAGCTGTTCGACCTCGTCTACATCATCTGGGGCCAGTACGTGTCCTCGACCGCGGGCACCTCGACCATGGCGATCTACCTGGTCACCAACGGCCGCAATGCCGGCAACTACGGGTACGGGAACGCCGTCGCGGTGGTCCTGTTCCTGATCTCGCTCGTGGTGGCGCTGCTCTACCAGCGCTTCGTGCTCCGGCGCGACACGGCGGGCGCACTGACGGGAGACAAGCGATGACCGGCACGACGATGACGGCCCCGCCGATCACTCCGGAGACCCCTCGGCCTCTCGCGGTGAAGCGGCGCCGGCAGCCCCTGGGCCGCGGCACCACGATCGCCTACGTCGTGGCGATCGTCGTGATCGCGCTGATGCTCGCCCCGGTGGCGTACATCATCCTCGGCGGCTTCCGCACGAACGCGCAGATCACCACCGACCCGGCGGGCCTGCCCTCGCCGTGGAACGTGCAGAACTACCTCGACGTGATCACCGGCGGAGTCTTCTGGCAGGAGGTCGGCAACTCCACCATCGCCGGCCTCGCGACGACGCTCGGCGTGGTCGTGCTCGGCCTGATGGCGAGCTACGTCCTGGCCCGCTACGACTTCACCGGACGCGGCGTGTTCTACGCGCTCTTCGCCGCCGGCCTGATGTTCCCGATGACCGTGGCGATCACTCCTCTCTACCTGGTGATCAAGAGCCTCGGCCTGATGAACTCGCTCGCCGGAGTGGTGCTGCCGCAGATCGCGTTCGGCCTGCCGACGACGATCATCATCCTGGTGCCGTTCCTCCGCGCGATCCCGGACGAGATCCAGGAGGCGGCCTTCATCGACGGCTGCAGCCGGATCGGCTTCTTCTTCCGGATGGTCGTGCGCCTGGCGATGCCCGGCGTGATCACCACGGGGATCCTCGCGTTCATCGCGAGCTGGAACAGCTACCTGCTGCCCCTGTTCATCCTCAACAACGAGTCCACCTTCACGCTCCCGCTCGGAGTCCAGGCGTTCTCGTCGCAGTACTCGGTCGACACGGCGAAGGTGCTCGCCTTCGTGTCGCTGTCGATGATCCCGGCGCTGATCTTCTTCAGCGTCTTCGAGCGCCGCATCGTCGGCGGGCTGACGGGGGCGGTGAAGGGATGAGCGGATCGCTCCGCCCGTCCGCCGCGTCCCCCGTCCCGTCCGCGCCCGTCGCCCCACCCGCAGAGAGGGTCGCACCGTGACCGCACCGCACGCACCAGAGGACCCCCAGGCCCCGTCCGCCCGCACCACCGAGCTGCTGGGCCGGATGACGCTGGAGGAGAAGCTCTCCCAGCTGGTCGGCTACTGGGTCGACCAGGGCGGCGAGGTCGTCGCCCCGCTCGCCGGCGAGATGGCCACCTCGACCGGGTACGCCGAGGCGACCCGCGAGGGGATCGGCCAGCTGACCCGCGTCTACGGCACGCGCCCCGTCGATCCGCTCGAGCGCGCTCAGTGGCTGTGGGCGGAGCAGCGCCGGCTCGTCGAGGAGACGCGGCTGGGCATCCCGGCGATCGTCCACGAGGAGTGCCTGACCGGGCTCGCCGCGTGGCAGGCCGCGACGTTCCCGACTCCGCTCGCCTGGGGAGCCTCGTTCGACCCGGAGCTCGTCGCCGAGCTCGGCGCCGTGATCGGCGGCTCGATGCGCGAGCTCGGGATCCACCAGGGTCTGGCGCCCGTGCTCGACGTGATCCGCGACCCCCGCTGGGGCCGGGTCGACGAGTGCATCGCCGAGGACCCGTACGTCGTCGGCACGATCGGCACCGCGTACGTGCAGGGGCTGCAGTCCACCGGCGTCGACGCGACGCTGAAGCACTTCATCGGCTACTCCGCCTCCCGCGGCGGCCGCAACCACGCGCCGGTGCACGCCGGACCGCGCGAGATCGCGGACGTGCTGCTGCCGCCGTTCGAGATGGCGATCCGCGACGGGGGCGCCCGCTCGGTGATGAACTCCTACGCCGAGATCGACGGGGACCCGGTCGGAGCGACGCCCGCCTACCTCACGGGCGTGCTGCGCGAGCGCTGGGGCTTCGACGGCGTGGTCGTCGCCGACTACTTCTCGGTCGCGTTCCTCCACCTCATGCACGCGGTCGCCGCCGACCTGGGCGAGGCGGCCGAGCTGGCGCTCGCCGCGGGGATCGACGTGGAGCTGCCCACGGGCGACGCGTTCCTCGTTCCGCTGGCCGCGCGCATCCGGGCCGGGGAGGCCGACGAGGCGCTCGTCGACCGGGCCGTGCTGCGGGTGCTCGCGCAGAAGGAGCGGCTCGGCCTGCTCGACGCGCGCTTCGACGACGCCCCCGAGTCGATCGACCTCGACTCGCCGGCCCACCGCGACATCGCCCGCCGCCTGGCCGAGGAGTCGGTGGTGCTGCTCGCGAACGACGGCGTCCTGCCGCTCGCCGCGCCGCGCCGCCTCGCGCTGATCGGTCCCAACGCCGACAGCGCGCCCGCGCTCATGGGCTGCTACTCCTTCGCCAACCACGTGCTGGCGCACCACCCGGGCGTGCCGCTGGGCTTCGAGATCCCGACGGTCGCGGACGCGCTGGCCGACGAGTTCGGCTCGGCCGAGCTGCTGCTCGCCGAGGGCTGCTCGGTCGAGGGGGACGACGCCTCCGGGATCGCCGAGGCGGTCCGGGCGGCCGCCGACTCCGACGTGGCGATCGTGGTCGTCGGCGACCGGGCGGGTCTGTTCGGCCGCGGCACGGTCGGCGAGGGCAACGACGTCGAGAGCCTCGAGCTCCCGGGCCGCCAGCGCGAGCTGGTCGAGGCCGTCGTGGCGACGGGGACCCCGGTCGTGCTCGTGCTGCTGACCGGCCGCCCCTACGCCGTGGGCTGGGCGCTCGACGGGCCGTCGGCTCCCGCCGCCGTGCTGCAGGCGTTCTTCCCGGGGGAGGAGGGCGCCGGCGCGATCGCGGGCGTCGTCTCGGGACGGGTCGACCCCTCCGGCCACCTGCCGGTCTCGCTGCCGCGCTCCGCCGGAGCGCAGCCGTTCTCGTACCTGCACCCGATCCTCGGCGGGCCGTCGGACGTGACCTCCGCCGACAGCACGCCGGTGCGGCCGTTCGGCCACGGCCTCTCGTACACGGCCTTCGCCCGGACGGAGCTGGCGGTCGACGAGTCCGCCCCGACGGACGGCTCCTTCACGGCGACCGTGCGCGTGCGCAACACGGGCGAGCGGGCGGGCACCGACCTGGTGCAGCTGTACGCCCGCGACGTGTTCGCGAGCGTGACCCGGCCGGTGGCGCAGCTGCTCGGCTACGCGCGGGTCGCGCTCGAGCCCGGCGAGGAGGCGGAGGTCCGCTTCGAGGTCCCGGCCGCGCGCCTGGCCTTCACCGGACGCGAGGGCGTGCGGATCGTCGAGCCCGGCCGCGTCGAGCTGTGGGTGGGCCCGGACTGCGCGACCCGCGAGACGGAGGCGGCGCTCGAGCTGGTCGGCGCGGCCGCCGCTGTCGACGCCTCCTCGCAGCGCCTCGTCGGCACTCGGGTCCAGCGGGCGGGAGCGGGCGTCCCGGCCTGACCCCGTGGACAACGCTGGAAGGATCGCTCCGGCGGGCCGTGGATCCGCGGATCCCGGTGCCCGCGGGGCGATCCTTCCTGCGGTCTGGGCACGGCGCGGCTCCGGCACCGCTCTGGCGCGGCTCGGGCGGGCGCGGCAGGCTGGGGGGATGAGCGACGACGCGAAGCAGACCCTCCTCCGCTACCTGCAGGAGGGGCGCGACGCCCTGCTGCAGAAGCTCGACGGGCTCGACGAGTACGACGTGCGGCGGCCGCTGGTCTCGACGGGCACGAACCTCCTCGGCCTGGTGAAGCACGTGGCGGGCACCGAGGCGGGCTACCTCGGCGCCGTGTTCGGGCGG
>NZ_PSVZ01000045.1:0-10632 GCF_002932315.1 Rathayibacter sp. AY1C9 | reverse complement strand
CGGGGTTCGGTGCGGGGCGGACGGCGACGATGCTCTGCCCGCCTCCGGTGTACGCGTCGGCGGCGTCGATCTGGTCGGCCAGGGGCACGTAGGTGTCCGCTTCGGGGGCGTGCAGCTCCTGCGCGTAGACGACCTGCTCGAGCTGCGGGGTGAGTGCGTAGAGCGCTCCGCTGGTCGCGGCGACGAGGATGAACGGCCCGACGAACAGGGCGGCGGAGAAGTGCAGGCGGAGCAGCAGCTGTCCGAGCCAGCCTGCGCTGCTTCTGTGCGGCGGGGGCGGGGTGTCGGCGGAGTCGCGGGGTCTCGTGGCGGTGGTGGTCATGCTTCTGGTCCTTCGGTGCTGTGGCGGGTGCCGGTGAGGGTCAGAGGAGGGTGTCGCCGATGTAGCCGCCCTCGACGCAGCCCGGCGGGATCGCGAAGACGGCGGAGCCGATCGGCGTCGTCCACTCGTTGAGCAGGTCCAGCTCGTCCAGGCGCTTCTGGATCGGCACGAACTGCGCGGTGACGTCGGCCTGGAACGCCGCGAAGATCAGCCCGGAGTTCGAGATGTCCTCGCCCGTCGGGGTGTCGTCGTAGTTGTAGGCCCGGCGGTGGAAGCGCTCGGCGGTGTTCTCCGAGCGGGCGCGCCTCATGTGCGAGAACTCCGGGATCACCGGGAAGCCGATGGTCGTCGTCGCCTCGAAGTCGGGCTCGTCGGCCTCCGCCGTCCCGGTGAGGGGCGCGCCGTTCGCGAGGGTCCAGGGAGGAGACGGGTCGGTCAGACGCTGCGGGGACCTCCGGGGAGGTCCTCGCCGCGGCTCGCGTCGATGATCAGGAGGCGGGCTGCAGAGGGGGGCCGCGCCGCAGCGCCGCCTGGGGGAAGACGCCCGAGGCGAGGGGGAGCACGTCGCGCAGCTCGAAGGAGGAGCGTCGCGCGGGTCGAGGAGCGGCCACCGGAGTCGGCAGGACCCGCACCAGGCGGGTGACGAGGTGGCTCGTCGTCGCGGCGACACTGACGAGGAGGGACTCGCCGCGGTGGAGCGCCGCGGTCGTCGCGACGGCGGCGACGAGGTGCGCCGCCCACATCGAGGAGCCGGTCATCCCGCTGTGCGTCATCGCCGCGCTGACGTCGATCACGGCACCGTGGTGCGCGTGCACCATCGGCGCATCGACCGGCCCCGTGAAGGTCCCGATCGTGAAGAGCGTGTGGAACAGGAACTGGCTGACTCCGACCGAGACCGCCAGGCGGACCAGGGAGAGCCTGCGCCCGGCGAGCGCCACGCACACCAGGACCGACAGGACGAGCGGCGTCGCGACACCGAGCGGACCCGGGATCTGGCCGCCGCCGGCCACGTGCGAGAACAGCGCGACGAGCGTCGCCACCGTCGCCGCGACGACACCCCGGAGGGTGCGCAGCGGGCGCGACGACGACATCTCCCCAGTGTCGCAGAAGCCTCCTTCCCGCGGAGGACCGCTCTCGGGCGAGAGGAGCGGCCGGGCGACGGTTCCTCTCAGCGGGCCGCGGAGGCTCCGGGGCGTCACTTCTCGGGCCGGACCACCAGCCCGACGCCGCCGCCGCGCCGCACCGGTTCGGCGACCGCGGTCATCCGGCCGGAGGGGTCGACCTCGATGGCGGCCACCGCGCCGATCTGCGCGGCCGAGGTGAAGGTGTCGCCCGAGGGGACCAGCTGCTGGCCGAAGGGAGCGAGGTCGTCGGCGTACGCCTCGATGAACTCGGGCTCGGCGGAGGTCGTCGCGCCGTTGCGCTGGGAGGCGCGGGGCGCTGCCACCGCCTCGGGGAGCGTCATGCCGAGGTCGATGCGGTTGACCAGGGTCTGCAGGACCGTCGTGATGATCGTCGATCCGCCCGGCGAGCCGACGACGAACCGCACGTCCCCGCCGTCGAGCACGATCGTCGGCGACATCGACGAGCGCGGGCGCTTGCCCGGCTCGATCCGGTTCGGGTCCCCGTCGACGAAGGTGGGGGAGAAGTCGGTCATCTCGTTGTTGAGGAGGAAGCCGCGGCCGGGGACGGTCATCGCCGAGCCGCCGGTCTGCTCGATCGTCAGCGTGTAGGAGGCGGCGTTGCCCCACTTGTCGACGACCGAGAGGTGGGTCGTGGAGATGTTCTCGGTGTCCGACTCCTCCGCGGCGGGGGCGGTCGCGCATCCGGAGCCGTCGAGAGCGCCGGGCGCGACCGGGCGGACGGAGGCGGTCGCCGGGTCGATCGTGCAGTCCCGCGAGTCCGCGAACTCCTGGCTGAGGAGCGTCTCGGTGGGCACGTCGACGAAGGCCGGGTCGCCGACGTAGGCGCCGCGGTCGGCGAAGGCGCGGGCGGACGCCTCGAGGTAGAGGTGCAGGGCGCTGCCCGTGTCCTCGGCCGCGAGGTCGTGGTTCTCGAGGATGTTGAGGGCCTCGCCGACCGCGATCCCGCCGGAGGAGGAGGGTGCCATCCCGTAGACGTCGAGTCCGCGGTAGGAGACGCGGGTCGGCGCCTGCTCGGCGACCGAGTAGGCCGCGAGATCGGCGACGGTCATCGTGCCGGCCGGGGCGGGGAGGTCCGCCCCCTCGGCGATCCGCGGGTTCTGGACCGTGTCGGCGATCTCGGCGGCCAGCGCGCCCTCGTAGAACGCGTCCGGCCCGTGGACGGCGATGGAGGTCAGCGTCTTCGCGAGGTCGAGGTTGCGGAAGGTGCTGCCCACCTTCGGCGCGTCCCCACCGGGGAGGAAGAGCTCGGCCGTGTCGGGGAACGCCTGGAACCGCTCGAGGTTGTCGAGCGTCTGGTTGCGGAAGGTCTCGTCCACCCGGAAGCCCTTCGCCGCGAGCGCGATCGAGGGCGCCAGCACGACGGGGAGCGGCAGGGTGCCGAAGCGGTCGACCGCGGTGTCCCAGGTCGCCACCGTGCCGGGCACGCCGACCGCGACGCCGGAGGAGACGAGGTCCGGGGTGAACGGGTACGGGGCTCCGGTCGCGGGGTCGAGGAACGCGTCCGAGGTGATGCCGGCCGGCGCTGTCTCGCGTCCGTCGATGGTGCTGACCTCGCCGGAGGCCTTGTCGAAGTAGACGAAGTACCCGCCTCCGCCGATGCCGGCGCTGTAGGGCTCACTCACGCCGAGGGCGGCGGCCGTGGCGACAGCGGCGTCAGCTGCGTTGCCGCCGCGCTTCAGCACCTCCATGCCCACGCGGCTCGCGTTCGCGTCGACGCTCGAGACCGCTCCGCCGTAGCCCACCTGCGTCGAGGGCGAGATGAGGGGTCCGCCGAGGAAGTCGCGGATCTTCTCGGGCGTGAGCCCGCTGTCCTTCAGGTATCCGGAGACGGGCCTGTCGAGAGCGGACGCCGGTGCGGCACCCGCCACTCCCACTGCGACGACCGCGACCAGCGCGATCGCGATCCTGCGGAGCACGGGTGTCGTGGCCATGGCGTTCCTCCATCGGAACTCTGTGGTGCGCGGTCGGCGATGCGGGTCCCCCCAACCTAGGGGCGGGGTGGGGGTGCGGGGTAGGGGGTGCCCGGTCGAGCTCGCCGCCGTCGCTCAGTCCCGGCTCGGTGCTGACGGCCCGTCGGGGATGGCGGGCAGTGCGTCGGTCGGCGGTATCGCGAACCAGAAGACCCCGTCCGCGAGCCGCGCGCGTTCCAAGGGCGCGCCGAGGGGCTCGGCCGTGTTCAGCGCCGCATCGACTCCCGTCGAGACGGGATCGTCGTTCGCGGCGTGCGGTGGGAAGCGGAAGCGCTGACCGATCAGATGGTCGCCGTCGAGACGGCGCCGGTAGACGATGCAGACGCTGTTCGGGCTCTCGATCCAGGTCCGGACCACGTCCACCACGGAGGCGTAGTTCTCGAGGATCTCGTCCTCCAGGACCCTCTTGACGACGGCAGCCTCGGTCGAATCGTGCATGGGCAATCCCTCCTCGGGTGGCGGACCGAGGAACTCGGCCCGCCACGGACGGTAGCCGAACCATTTTCGGCAGGGCGGAGGAGGCGCGCTCGAGCTCCGGAGCGGCGCGCGCCCCTCCTGGCCGGCAGGCCTGCGTCGGTACTGCTGACGGAGTCGTCGGGGCTCCTGATCCGGCCCGCGTGTCGACTCGTCCGGCAGCGCTCTTGACAGGCGAGCGAAGTAAGTGTTCGATCAGTCACATGCCTTCCCCCTCCTCCCGCTCCACCGCCGAGGCGCAGCGCGAGCGGATCACCGCGGCGGCGCTCCACGTCTTCGCGCGCACCGGCTACGCCGCGACTCCGATCACCGAGGTCGCCGCCGAGGCCGGTGTCTCGCCCGCCTACGTCTTCCGCCTGTTCCCGGGCAAGCTCGGCGTCTTCGTCGCCGCGGTCGACCGCTGCTACGAGCAGGTGGCGTCCACGCTCGCGGCGGCGGGGGAGGCCTCGCCCTCCTCGGACCCGGCCGACCGGCTCGAGGCGATGACCGTCGCCTACATCGACCTGATCGCCGACCGCGACCTGATCATGCTGCAGTCACAGGCGCAGAGCGCGTGCGAGGTCCCCGAGATCCGCGAGGCAGTGCGCCGCGGGATCTCCGCGGTCGTTCGGACGGTCACCGTCGTCTCCGGAGCCGACGGCCCGGCCGTGCAGCGCTTCGTCGCCTACGGGCAGCTCTGTCACCTGATCGTGCAGACCGACCTCGGCGGCGTCGACTCCGAGTGGGCCCGCATCGTCTCCGACGGCATCCGGCACCGCGACTGAGTCCGCGGTCCTCCCGTCTGCTCCTCTTCTTCCTCCCCTCCTCCTCTTCGCCACCCTCTTCCTCATGCCCGCCGTTGTGACTGTCCAGTCACTCACTACAAATTCCAGGAGCCCCTCATGTCCACCACGCTTCCCCGCACCACCACCCGCGTCGTCCTCCCCGGGATCGTCGAGCCGTCCGGACTGCTCCTCGAGCAGGCGCCGGTCGAGCCTCCCGCGGCCGGCGAGCTGCTCGTCGCCGTCGAGGCCACCGGCATCTCGTTCGCCGAGCAGTCGATGCGCCGCGGCCGCTACTTCGCCCAGCCGCCGTTCCCCTTCACGCCCGGCTACGACCTCGTCGGCCGGGTCCTCGCGGTCGGCCCCGGCGGCGACGCGTCGCTCGAGGGCCGCCGGGTCGCCGCGCTCACCAAGACCGGCGGCTGGACCGGGCACGCCCGTGTCGCCGCCCGCGACTGCGTTCTCGTCCCCGACGCGGTCGCGTCGGAGGACGCCGAGGCCGTCGTGGTCAACGGAGTGACGGCGTGGCAGATGCTGCACCGCTCGGCCCGGGTCTCCCGCGGCGACACGATCCTCCTGTTCGGCGCGAACGGCGGAGTCGGCGGCCTCGTGCACCGCCTCGCCCGCCTCGAGGGGATCCGCGTGATCGGCGCCGCCTCGCCCCGCCACCACGAGGCCCTCCGAGCGGCCGGGGTGGAGCCCGTCGACTACGCCGATCCCGACCTCGCCGCTCGCGTGCGCGAGCTCGCTCCCGGCGGAGTGCAGGCCGTCTTCGACAACGTCGGCGGAGCGACGACCCGGCTGGTGTGGTCGCTGCTCGCGCCCGGCGGCACCCTCGTCGCGTACGCGATCGTCAGCGCGAGCACCGGGAGTATCTGGCCCCCCTTCCTCCGCCAGCTCGCGCGGATCCAGGCCTACCGGCTCGCCCCCAACGGCCGGCGCGCGGTCTTCTACGACCTCTGGGCGGGCCACTCGCTGCGCCCCGCGCGCTTCCGTGCGCGGCTCGAGGAGGACCTCGGCCGCGTGCTCGGACTCCTCGCCGACGGCTCGCTGACGGCCAACATCGCCGCCCGCTTCCCGCTCACGGGGATCGTCGAGGCGATGGAGCTCGCCGAGTCCCGGACGCTCGACGGCAAGGTGATCCTGCTGCCGTGAGCGGGGTGCGTCCGGGCGGAGGGTGATTCCGGCGCGGAGGCGCCCGGTCGGCGAGCAGGGGAGAATGGCGCGGTGGACACGGGACTGGTCGAGGTGCTGAAGGCGCTGGGCAATCCCACGCGACTGCAGATCATGGAGTGGCTCCGCTCTCCCGAGGCGTCGTTCAGCGAGTTCGAGCCGATCGCCGACCGCGCCGAGTTCGGGGTCTGCGTCACCCATCTCGCCGCGAAGAGCGGTCTCGCGCAGTCGACCATCTCCTCGTACATGGGATCCCTGGAGCGCGCGGGCCTCGTCCGCTCGACGCGCGTGGGGAAGTACACCCACTACCGGAGGAGCGACGCCGACGTCGACGGGCTCCTGAAGCGGCTCGGAGCCTCGATCTAGCGACGTATCGCGAATCGTCGATATGATCGGCGGCATGACCGATGCTTCCGAGGCCGCTCCCGCTCGCCGTGCTCTGCTCGTCCACGCCCATCCCGAGGAGCGGTCCTTCTCCTCGGCGCAGGCGGACGCGGTCCTCGAGCAGCTGAGGGCCGACGGCATGGAGGTGCGTCGGCTCGATCTGTACGCCGAGGGCCGGGACCCGGTGCTGCACCGCGACCAGTTCGCGTCCGGCTCCGACTACTTCAAGCCGCAGGCGCAGCAGATGACCGCGGTCCTCGAGAAGACGCTCGGGGAGCCCGTCGCGAGCGATCTCGACGAGCTGCTGCAGGCGGATCTCCTGGTGCTCTCGTTCCCCCTGTGGTGGTTCTCGATGCCGGCGATCATGAAGGGCTGGATCGACCGCGTCTTCGTGATGGGCGCGACGTTCGGAGGCGAGCACGGCGTCTTCGCCGAAGGCGGCCTGCGCGGCAGGACCGCGATGCTCCTGCTGACGACGGGAGGTGGCGAATTGGCCTTCGCGCCCGGCGCCGCCGACGGCTACGGCGACCTGCAGTCGTTCCTCTTCCACATCCATCGCGGGATGCTCGAGTTCGTCGGCTACGACGTCCTGCCCCCGGTGGTCACCTACGGTCCCGCCCGCCTCGACGCGGCCGGACGCGAGGACGCCCTGCAACGGGCTCGAGCGCAGGCGTCCGCATCGACGGCCCGGCTGCGCGCCGCGTAGCCTTCGCCGCTGCGCCTCCCGGCCGCCCTCAGTCCCGCGACCGGCTCGCGTGCGCGCGGGCCTTCATCCGGTTGCCGCACGTCGCCATCGAGCACCACTTGGCGGTGCCGGGGCGGCTGCGGTCGAGGAGGAAGAGGTTGCACTCGTCGTTCGCGCAAGCGCGGAGCCGCCCGGGGAAGCGGGCGTTCACGGCGGACCAGGCGAGGACCGACTCCACCGCGAGGCGATCCGGCTCGGGAGCGCTCAGCTCCCACACGACGCCCTCACCGGTGACGCGCGGGGTGCGCACGGCGTGCGCGACCAGGTCCGCGAGCTCCGCGACGGCCGCGGGCGCGCCCGAGCGCACGACGGCCTGGAGCGCGTCGCGGGCGCGGCGCAGCCGCTCGAGCTCGTCCTCGGTGCCGGCTCCGCCCCACCGCCGGGCGAGCCCGCGACCGGACGTGTCGCCGAGGTCGTCCGTCGGCCGTCCGTCCACCACCGGCGCGCTGTTCAGCACCGCCAGGAGCAGCTCCTCGTCCCGATCCATCGTTCCCCGTCCTCCCGCGCCGTGCGGCCCGTTCGATCCATGCTAGCGTCCGGCTAACCAGTAAATCTGATTTGAAGGGTTAGCCATGGTCGTCGTCCATCACCGCACCGTGTCCGTCGACGGACTCGACGTCTTCTGGCGGGAGGCCGGGCCCGTCGACGCGCCCGTCCTCCTGCTGCTGCACGGGTACCCGAGCAGCTCGCACATGTTCCGCCACCTCCTCCCCGCCCTCGCCGGCCACTACCGCGTCATCGCCCCCGACCACATCGGCTTCGGACGCTCGTCCGCGCCCTCCGTCGACGACTTCGACTACACGTTCGCCGCCCTGACCGCGGTGGCCGGCCGCTTCCTCGAGACCATCGGGGTGACCCGGTACACGATCTACGTGCAGGACTACGGCGCCCCCGTCGGCTGGCGCCTCGCCCTCGCCGATCCGTCCGCGGTCGTCGCCGTGATCTCGCAGAACGGCAACGCCTACGAGGAGGGCTTCGTGCCCGGCTTCTGGGACCCGATCTGGGCCGACGCCGCCGAGCGGACCGACGAGACGCGCGACGCCCTCCGGCCGGCTCTCGGCCGGGAGGCCGTCGAATGGCAGTACACCCACGGTGTCCCCGACTCCACCACCGTCGATCCGGACGCCTGGGAGCACGACCTCGCTCTCCTCGCCCGCCCCGGCCAGGACGACGTGCAGCTGGCGCTCTTCCGCGACTACGCCACCAACCGCGAGCTCTACCCCGCGGTGCAGGCGTGGATCCGCGAGTCCGGAGTCCCCGTCCTCGCCGTCTGGGGCCGGAACGACGAGATCTTCGCCCCCGCCGGCGCCCAGGCGTTCCTCCGCGACGCGCCCCACGCGCGCATCGAGCTCGTCGACGGCGGGCACTTCCTGCTCGAGTCCCACCTCGACCGCGTCGTCAGCGCGATCACGGACTGGCTGCGCCCGGCGTGATGCACGAGGACGGGCGGGAGGGTCTCGTCGCCCGCCCGACCCTCCTCAGCGGACGGTGGTGGCAGCGGTGTCGGCGTTGCTGCGGATCGACGGATCCGGAGTCCTCACGGAGAAGGTGGTTGCGAGCGCTGTGCCCGTGCCTGCGCTCACGGCCGTGACGGTGATCTTCTCGGTGGACGTCCGCCCGTTGCCGAGGCTGGAGCGCTGGAAGACCACGATGCTGCCGATACGGGTGTACTTCCCCGTCGCGGAGACGAACCGCACCCCCGGCGGGAGGATCACCTTCGAGTAGACGGACGTCGACGCGGAGGGTCCGGCGTTCCTCGTGATGAGCGTGTACGTGAACGTCCTCCCCTTCACCGCGGTGGTCGGAGCGGAGACGTCGACGCGAAGGTCGGCCTTCGCGGAAGCGGATGCAGGGGACACGGTGAGAGTGCTCTGCGCGGTCGCGGTTCCGGCGGTGCTGGCGGCCTGCACGGTGAAGACGTAGGCGCCGGTCCTGGTCGGAGTGCCGGTGAGGCGCCCCGTCGGATCGAGGGTGAGACCCGGGGGAAGGGCGCCCGACGACACGGTCACGACGGGCGCCGGAGTTCCCGCGACCGCGTAGGTGAAGTCGTAGGCCGAGTCGACGACGCCGGCTGCGACGGTTCCGCTGATCGTCGGCGCGACGGGTGCAGGCGGGGCGGCCTCGACGGTGATCCGCCGGGAGGCGATGGTGGTCGTTCCGAAGGAGTTGGTCGCGGTGACGGTGAAGTCGGAGGTTCCGGGTTCTGCGGGCGTGCCCGTCACGAACCCCTCGGGAGTCAGGGTCAGTCCGGGCGGGAGCGTCCCGCTGGCGAGGGTGTGGTCCGCGAGGCGCGCATCCCCTCCGAAGGCGAAGGAGAACGGAGTGCCGACCGTCGCCGTGGGAGGCGCGGCAGCCGTGAGGACGGGACGGGTCCCGGTGGCGAGGGTGAAGCCGTAGCCGGCGTCGATCGAGGTGACCCCCTTCAGTCCTGCGGGAACCGTGGACTGGCCGGCACCGTCGTCGCCCCAGGCGGCGACGGTGCCGTCCTCGCGGAGCGCCACGCTGTGCCCGTACCCGGCGGCGACCGCGACGACACCGGTCAGCCCGGCGGGGACGTCGCTCTCTCCGTCCCTGTCGCTCCCCTCGGCGACGACGCTGCCGTCGGCGCGGACGGCGAGGTCGTGGGTCCGTCCCGCCGCGACCGCGACGATGTCGGAGTAGCCCGCGAAGATGTCGTCGGGGCCGTCGTAGCCCCAGCTCACGACGCTGCCGTCTCTCGTGACGGCGAGGGTGTGGAAGGACGCGGCGGAGATCGCCACGACGTCGTCCAGACCGGGAGGCGCCTCCAGCACTCGCCCCTGGTCGTACCCCCAGATCGCCACTGTCCCGTCGTCGCGGAGCGCGATGCTGTGGGTGCCGCTCGAGTCGATCGCGGTGACGCCGCTCAGCCCCGCCGGCGGCTCGGTGTACCGGTCCTCCGGGGGGAAGAGCGGCGCAACGGTGCCGTCCTCGAGAAGCGCCAGATCGGGGGAGACGGCCGCGACGCCGCGGAGGTCGTCCGCCGGGATGGGGCCGCCCTCGAGATTGTCACCCCAGACGGCCACTGTGCCGTCGCTCCTCGCCGCGACGCCGTAGTACTGGCCGGCCGCGATGGAGACGGCGTCGGTCAGATCCTCGGGGGCGCTCGTCCGACCGTCCTCGTCGTGTCCCCAGCCCACGACGCGCCCGCCCGCGACGGGAGCGTCGGCCGCGTGAGCCGCGGCCGCGGTGCCGGTGAGCGGCCCGTCGAGGGCGGCGAGGCCGGTCCCGAGGAGGAGGGCGCCGGTGAGGAGCGCGAGCGGGCGGACAGTGCTTCGAAGGCGCATGGGGTCTTCCGGTCGGGTCGGCCGTCGTCGGCCGCCCTGCGACCGTGACAGCTGCGAGCGCCGTGGGCAACGCCCTCTTCCGGCCACGTCCGGAAGAGGGCGCCCAAGCGGACGTCCTTCGTCGGCCCCGCTCGGCTGATCCTGTTCACGACGGAGGAAGGATGAGGCTCCGGCGCCCGTTCCGCGCGGATCGCGGGGTCCTGGAGCAGATCCATCCTTCGTTGTGAACACCGTCTGGACGAGGTCCTGCGTCGGCGATGCTCCGAAGCCCGGCTTCGACCTCGTCAGGACCCGAACCCGGCTCCCGTCGGCTCCTCGGCGTTCCGGATGACGGTGAGCAGGAGGTCGTTCAG
>NZ_PSVZ01000044.1:0-10839 GCF_002932315.1 Rathayibacter sp. AY1C9 | reverse complement strand
GGCCGGCACCGTCGGCACCGCCGGCGCGCCCCCGCGAGCGGTCGGCGCCTCCCCCCTGAGGCGCCGACCGCTCAGCCCCGCGCGACCGACCAGGGGGTCCGCAGCGCCCGCTCGGCGAGGAACCGCCGCTCCCCCGTGATCGACACCTCCGCCGTCACCGCCGCGTCCGCCGCCGAGGCGCCGGCCGTCAGCCGCAGCGGCCCCGGGTCCACGGCGAGCCGGCCGTCCTCCCCCGTCACCGCGAGCCGGGCCGCGTCGACGTGGAAGTGCACCGTCATCGTCTCGCCCGCCGCGATCGGCACGCGCGCGAAGCCGATCAGCTGCGCGACCGGCCGCACCACCGCCGAGGTCGGGTAGCCCGCGTAGAGCTGCACCACCTCGACCGTGTCGGCGCCGTCGTTCCGGAGCGATACCGCCACGTCGAGCGATCCGCCGACCGGCAGCTCCGCCGCCGTCGCCAGCTCCGTGTACGTCACCGCGCCGCGGGTCAGCCCGTAGCCGAACGGGTAGAGCGGAGTCGCGTCCAGCGCCGTGATCCCGGGGTTCGAGAGCCCGAGCGACGGCTGCAGGTACGTGGTCGACGCGGACGGGAGCCGCGGGATCTGCACGGGCAGCCGCCCGGTCGGAGCCACGCGGCCCGAGAGCACGCCGGCGACCGCAGCCGCCCCGTCCGCTCCCGGAAAGAACGCCTGCACGAGTCCGCGCGCCGCTCCGAACGCCCCGAGCGCGTAGGGCCGGCCCGAGAGGACGACCACCACGGTGGGCACGCCGGTCTCGAGCACGGCCGTCACCAGCGGCTCCTGCGCTCCGGGGAGGCGGAGGTCGGCCGCGTCGCAGCCCTCGCCCGAGGTGCCGTCGCCGAAGAGCCCCGCGATGTCGCCGACCACGACGACCGCCGCGTCGGAGCCGCGGACGAGGTCCACCGCCTCCTGCACGCCGTCGGTCGACGCGGAGGTGATCGAGCCGCCCTCCGCGAAGCGCACGCGCGACGCTCCGAACTCCTCCTGCAGCGCCGTCAGCACCGTCGAGATCGACAGGCCGAGGTCGTGCCCGGGGTGCTTGGAGAGCACGTGGTTGGGGAACGCGTAGCAGCCGACCAGGCTGCGGAACTGGTCCGCGGCCGGTCCCACGACGGCGAGCGAGCCGGAGGACAGCAGCCCCGCGACGTCCTCGTCGCGCAGCAGCACGACCGACTCCTCCGCGATCCGCGACGAGATCGCGCGGTTGCGTGCGCTGTCGAGGTCGACGTCCTCGGCTCCCTCGGGCACCAGCGGGCCGCCGTCGAGCAGGCCCGCCTCGAACTTGTGGCGCAGGTGCCTGGCCACGGAGCGGTCGAGGTCGGCCTCGTCGACGACGCCCTCGCGGATCAGGCGCGGCAGCTCGCCGTACGCCGCCGTCTGCGGCAGCTCGACGTCGACCCCGGCGTGCAGCGCCAGGCGCCCCGCGTCGGCCGCGTCGACCGCGACGTGGTGCATGGCCTGGAGGAACGGCACCGCCCAGTAGTCGGCGACGACCGTGCCCTCGAAGCCCCAGCGGTCGCGGAGCAGCGTCGTCAGCAGGTGCCGGCTGGCGCTGCTGGGCACGCCGTCGATGTCGGTGTACGACGTCATCACGCTGCGGGCGCCGCCGTGCCGCAGAGCTGCCTCGAACGGAGGCAGCACCGTGTCGGCGAGCTCGCGCGGCCCCATGCTCACGGGTCCGTGGTTGCGGGCGCCGCGGGAGGCCGCGTACCCGGCGAAGTGCTTCAGCGTCGCGACGACGCCGGTCCCCTCCAACCCCGCCACGTAGGCGGCGCCGAGCTGCGAGACCAGGTACGGGTCCTCGCCGAGGGTCTCCTCGACGCGGCCCCAGCGGTAGTCCTTCACGACGTCGACGACCGGGGCGAGGCCCTGGTGGATGCCGAGGGCGCGCATGTCCGAGCCGATCGCCTCCGCCATCTCGCCCACGAGCTCCTCGTGGAAGGTGGCCGCCCAGGCGAGCGGAGTGGGGAACGCGGTCGCGCCGTACGCGGCCAGGCCGGTGAGGCACTCCTCGTGCGCGATGGCCGGGATGCCGAGGCGGCTGCCGGCGACCACGCGCTCCTGCAGCTCGCGGAGCCGGCGGACGCCCTCCGGGACGCTGACCGGCTCGGTGCCGAACACGCGGGTCAGCTGGCCGAGGCCGCCGGTGAAGAGGTCGTCGCCCGCGGCGGGCCCGTCGTCGAGCTTCGGGGCGAAGTCGTCGGCGGAGTCGGTGAGCCAGACGGAGCCGAGCTGCGCCGCCTTCTCCTCGAGGGTGAGTTCCTGGGTCAGGAGGCGGGCGCGCTCGGCCGGAGGCAGAGCGCGGTCCCGCCAGTCCCGCCCGGGAGGACGCGCGGCGTCCGTCCCGGGCAGTGCTGGGGAAGCGTCGTGCATCAGCCCTTGAACGCCCCGTCCATGATCCCGGACACCATACGGCGGCCGACGAAGAAGAACGCGATCAGCAGCGGGAGGGTGGCCATGAACGATCCGCCCATCGCCAGGGCGACGTCGATCGAGCGGTTGGCCTGCAGCTGCTTCAGCGCGATCTGCACCGTGAACAGCTCCGGCGACTTGAGGACGATGAACGGCCACATGAAGTCGTTCCAGACCGCGGTGAACGTGATCAGCCCGAGGACGAACGCCGCGGGGCGGACCACCGGGAAGGCGATGCGCCAGAACAGCTGCCACGAGTTGGCGCCGTCGATGCGGGCCGCCTGGATCAGCTCGTCGCTGACCGTCGTGGACATGTGCTGCCGCATCCAGAAGATGCCGAAGGCGCTGGCCAGGCCCGGCACGATGATCGCCTGGAGGGTGTCGACCCAGTCGAGCGCCGAGATGATCAGGTACTGCGGGATGATGCTCAGCTGCGCCGGCACCGTCATGGTCAGCAGCACGATCAGGAACAGCACGTTGCGGCCCGGGAACTGCAGCTTCGCGAAGGCGAAGCCGGCCATCGCGCAGAGGATCGCCGAGATGACGGCGATGCTCAGCGACACGATGAGGCTGTTCAGCATCGAGGCGATGAACGGGACGGTGTCGAACACCTTCTCGGCGATCGCCATGAAGTTCGTGCCCGGGTACAGGCGCGGCGGGATCGACGTGACGGCGGTCGCTCCGACCGACGCGACGACGAACATGTAGTAGAGCGGGAAGATCGAGACGAGCACCGCGATCACGAGGAAGACGTAGGTCGGCCAGCCGACTCCGCCGCCCTTCCCGCGCCGCTTCGGCAGCTGTGCCTTCTGGACCGTGGGGGCCAGCGTCTGCGGGACGGCCTGGTCGATCACATCCGACATCAGACGGCCTCCTTCCGGGTGCGGGTGGAGAGGTAGAAGTTGAGGAGGGAGACGAGCACCACGATCACGAACAGCACGACGCCGATGGCGGATCCGTAGCCGAACTTGAACTGGCCGAAGCCCTGCTCGTAGAGGAAGAGCGCCAGCGTCTGGCACTGCCGGCCGGCGCCGCAGGTGAGGCCCGATTCGGGAGCCACCAGGAGCGCCTCCGTGAAGATCTGCAGACCGCCGATGGTCGACATGATCACGGTGAAGACGATGATCGGGCGCAGCGCCGGGATCGTCAGGTGGCGGAACTGCTGCCAGCTGGACGCGCCGTCGACGGAGGCCGCCTCGAACATCTCGCGGGGCAGCGACTGCAGGCCCGCCAGGTAGAGGAGCGTGTTGTAGCCGAACCAGCGCCAGAAGACCATCGTCGAGATGACGATCCAGGAGCCGTAGTTCGTGGCGAGGAAGTTGATCGACGGCAGTCCGAAGATGCCGAGGAACCAGTTGATCAGGCCGAAGTTCTTGTCGAAGATCTGCGCGAACACGATCGCGGTCGCCGCGACGGAGGTGATGTACGGCACCAGCAGCGCCATGCGGAAGAAGTTCGCCCAGCGGAGGCGGGCGTGGTTCAGCAGGTGCGCGAGGAAGAGGGCGAACAGCAGCTGGGGCACCGTCGAGATGATGAAGATGCCGAAGGTGTTGACCAGCGCGTTCCAGAACCGGGAGTCGGCGAAGAGCTGCTGGAAGTTCGCGATGCCGACGAAGGTCTGCTCGCCGATCGGGTTCCAGTCGAAGAGCGAGACGTAGAACGTGAACAGGAGCGGGAAGAGCCCGAAGACGATGAAGATGATGAAGAAGGGCGCGACGTACGCGTAGGGGGCGATCCGCTCCGAGAGGGAGTTGCGGATCCGCGCGGCCTTCTGGACCGGCGCGCTGGGCTGCTTGCGCTGCTTGCGGGGTGGTGCTGCTGTCACCGTTGACACGGGAGTACCTCCGTCGAGAAAGGGGGGAGGGGCCCGGCGCGCGAGGCGCCGGGCCGCTCGGGTGGGTGGGGCGATCAGCCGCCGATGGCCTGCTTGGCCGTGTCGAGTGCGGTCGACCACGCCTTGTCGGAGGTCACGTTGCCGGCCTCCAGCTCGACGAGGGTGTTGAGGAGCGCCCCGTTGATCGGGGTGGTGTCCGGTCCGTTGTAGAAGGACGGGAACTGCTCGACGGAGGTGGCCATGACCTCGCCGATCTTCGAGTCGCCGAAGAACGGGTCGGTGTACGACTGGACCTCTTCGCTGGCGACCGCCTCGGTGGCGGCGGGCAGCGTGCCCGAGGCCTTGAAGTGGTCGGTCTGGCCCTCGGCCGACATCATCGTCTTGATGTACTGCCAGGCGGCCTCGGGGTGCTCGGCGCGGGCGGGGATGGCGATGACGCTGCCGCCCCAGTTGCCGCCGATGCCGGGGACGCTGGTGACGCGCCAGTTGCCGGCGGTGTCGGGGGCGTCGGTCTTGATGCCGGCGAGGATCCACGAGGGGGCGATCGTCACGGCGAAGGCGCCGTTCGCGCGGCCCGGGGCCCAGCCCGAGGACCAGGCGGCGATGCCGGCGCTGATGCCGGCGTCCTTGGTGTCCACGGCGACCTGGAACGCGTCCTTCACCTGCGGGTTGGTGTCGTAGACCAGCTCGCCGTCGGGCGAGTAGTACTTCTCCGAGACCTGGTTGACGGTCGAGAAGAAGACGCTGGTCTCGATGTTGTCGACGAACGGCTTGCCGGTCGCCTCGGTGTACTTCTTGCCGGTCTCGATGAAGGACGGCCAGTCCTTCCAGAGCTCGGCGACCTGGTCGGGCTCGGTCGGCAGGCCGGCCTGCTCGAAGAGGTCGGCGCGGTAGGCGAAGCCCAGTCCGCCGACGTCGGTCGGGACGCCCACGACGGAGCCGTCGTCGGCGGTCGCGGCGGAGGCGGCCCACGGGAGGTAGGTCGAGGCGACGTCGTCGCCGCCGAGGGTGCGCAGGTCGAGGAAGTTCGAGCTGTTGGCGACGAACTGGGGCAGGTCGTCGTTCTGGATCATGACCAGGTCGGGCACCTTGCCGCCGGCGAGTGCCGCGGTGAGGGCGGTGGCGGTCTCGGTCGTGCTGCCGACCTCGGAGAGCTTGATCTTCGCGTCGGGCATCTTCGCGAGGTACTCGTCGACGCTGTCCTTGGCGTTGATGCCGGTGAAGGACCAGAAGGTGGCTTCGGCGTTCGGGTCGTCCGAGGCGCCTCCTCCCCCTCCGGACGAGCACCCGGTCAGGGTGAGCGCGACTACTGCTGCTGCGGCGGCTACGGCCGTCAGGCTTCTTTTCACGACAATTCCTCTTCGTTGGGGATTCGCAGGGTTTCGGTGAGGGCGGGCCTCAGAGAACGATCTCTTGGCGGCCAACCTAACCCGCCCGCGAGCACGATGCAAGCGAGAACCGGTCTCCGCGAGATAACGATCTCCGCCTAGTATCAAAGGGAAGTTTCGCAAATCGAGCAGTTCCGGACGGCCACCCGCCGCCCCGTGCGAGTCTTCACTCCGACGTTCTCCCCACCGTGCTCCGCGGGGAGGCGCGGAAGCCGGAACCTCCCCTCGCAGAAGGAAGCAGCATGACTCGACCCACGCTGGTGGACGTCGCCCAGGCCGCGGGCGTCTCGCGCGCCACCGCCGCCCGGGTGCTCGCAGGCGGCACCAATGTCGACGTCCGGATGACCGCCGCGGTCGAGCGCGCCGCGAAGTCCCTCGGCTACGAGGCGAACAGCGCCGCCCGGATGCTCCGCGGCGGGCGGGCCGGGGCCATCGCCCTGATCGTCGCCTTCAACGAGCTCGACAGCCTCACCGGGACGTTCTTCACCTCGGTGCTGAAGGGCGCTGCGAAGGGCCTGTACGCCGGCGAGGTGCAGCCCGTGCTGCTGCCCGCCGACCACGACGACAGCGACCGCATCCCCCGCTTCCTCCGCTCGCGGGCCGTCGACGGCGCGATCGTGATCCTCCAGCACGAGATCACCCACCTCGCCCAGGCGCTGGCCGACTCCCCCGTGCCGATCGCCTGGGTCGGCCGCCCGCGCGTCGCCCTGCCCGAGGACGCGATCGTCATCGACTCCGACAACTACGGAGGCGGCCGCCTCGCCGCCCGCGCGCTCGCCGACTCCGGCCGCCGACGCCTGGGCATCATCGCCGGCCCGCACGACATGGAGCCTGCCCGCGACCGCATCCGCGGCTGGCGCGACGAGCTGACCGAGCTCGGCCTCGACTCCAGCCCCATCGTGCACGGCGAGTTCACCCTCGAGAGCGGTTCCGCCGCGATGGCGCGTCTCCTGCAGCGCCACCCCGACCTCGACGGCGTCTTCGCCTCCTCCGACCTGATGGCCAACGGCGCGATCCGCGTGCTGCAGGCGTCCGGACGCCGCGTCCCCGCCGACGTCTCCGTCATCGGCTTCGACGACGTCGTCATCGCGACCACCTCGGATCCGACCCTCACGACCATCCGGCAGCCCCTGGAGGACATGGGCCGCGTCGCCGCCGAGACCGTCGTCGCCGTCGTGCAGGGCCGCCCGGTCGACCGGCAGCCGATCCTCGCGACGACCCTCGTGCAGCGCGAGTCCGCATGACCCCGCCTCCCCCGCACCGCCTGATCGTCAGCACCGACGCCGCGAACGAGGCCGACGACCAGTTCGCGATCATCCAGGCGCTGCTGACCGAGACCCTCGACGTCCGCGGTCTGGTCGCGGCGCACTTCGGCCGGCCGGGGAGCATGCCGGAGTCGCGCGCCGAGATCGACCGCATCCTGGAGTTGGCGGGATCGACGGTGACCGTCGTCGACGGCGCCGAGTCGGCCCTGCCCGCGACGGCATCCGACGGCGCCCGCCTGATCGTCGCGGAGGCCCTGCGCGACGCGGGCCGGCTGTGGATCGCCGTGCTCGGGCCGCTGACCGACGTCGCCGCAGCTCTCCTGCTCGAGCCGTCGATCGCCTCCCGCGACGTCGTGGTCGTCTGGGTCGGCGGCCCGCCCTACGACGAGATCTCCGCCTACAGCCCCGAGTTCAACCTGATCAACGACGTCGACGCCGCGAACCGCGTCCTCGAGTCGGGCATCGCCCTCTGGCAGATCCCGATGCCCGTCTACTCCGGAGTCGGAGTCGGGCACGCCGAGCTGCGGACGCGCCTGCGCGGAACCAGCCCCCTCAGCGACTACCTGGTGGACCAGCTGATCGCGTTCAACGAGACCATCCCGTACGGGCCGCTCGACTTCCGGTCGCTGGGCGACAGCCCGGCCATCGGCGCCGTGATGAACCCCGCCGGCGGACGCTGGCGGGAGCGCCGCGCGCCGCGGTTCTCCGCGGACGGCGAGCTCCTGCCCGACGCAGGGCCGCACACGATCCGGGTCTGCGAGGCGTTCGACACCCGCTGGCTGATCGAGGACCTGTTCGCGAAGCTCGTGGAATTCGGGGAGCGAGCGGGCGGCGAGTAGAGGAGGGCCTCCGCGACCTGGTGGAGCTCGGCCTGATCACCGCTCGCCACACGGTCAGCTGGTGGAAGCTGCACCGCGACCGCAGGAAGATCCTCGCGGCGCTGGACGAGCTCGCGGACCGGTGACCGGATCGCCCGGCTGAGTATCGAGCCGCTGGCGAGGAGATCCGCGCCGCGCACGCGGGCGAGTCCGTCCGCGCGATCGGCGGGCGATCAGGCCGACTCGCGGAGCACCAGCTGGTGACGGACGGTGCGGTGGACGTCTGGGCCGCCCCGCGGGAGCTCGCCGGCGATCATGGCGACCGCGAGGTCGAGGGCGTGCCGCGCGAGCTCGTCGAGGTCGACGGCGAGGGTGGTCAGCGTCGGTGCGAGGAGCCGCCCGATCGAGAGGCCGTCGATGCCGACCACCCGGACGTCGCCGGGCACGTCGACGCCCGCCCGACGGCAGGCGGAGAGCACGCCGAGCGCGCAGAGGTCGTTGAACGCGACGATCGCGTCGGCGACCCGGGGCCGGGCGATGATCCGCTCGGTCGCGTCCGCGGCCGCCTGGGCGGTGGGGCCCTCGGCGCGGACGACGGAGGCCTGGAGTCCGCGCGCGGAGAAGGCCCGGATCAGCAGCTCGGCTCGCCGGCTCGGCCGGGCATCTCGCGAGACGTCGACGACCACCGGGCGCCTCACGCCCGATCCCGCCAGATGATCGGCCAGCGCCTCGACGGCCTCGGAGTGGTCGAGCAGCACCGCGGCGCGCAGCGGATCGCCGGTCGGGTCGAGCTCGATGACGGGCACGGAGCCGAGCCGCTCGATCCACTCCGCAGCACGATCGCCGAAGGTGCCGATCACCGCGTCGGTCTGCGCGCCCAGCGCCTGGATCATCCGGTCGGAGTCGGCGGCGAGGCCCACGTCCGCGAGCGACACGTTCCAGCCCCGCGCCGCCGCGACCCGGACGACGGCCGAGGCGAGCTCCGGCGACCACGGATTCCGCAGGTCGTCGACGACGAGCCCGAGCTGGTGCTCGCCGCCGGTGACCAGGCCGCGGCCGAACCGCGACGGGCGGTAGGACAGCTGCTCCGCGGCGTCGAGGACCCGCCGCTTCGTCTCCTCGCTGATGCCCGGCATGCCGTTCATCGCGCGGGTGACGGTCTGGCGGGAGACCCCGGCGGCGGCCGCGACGTCGTGGATCGTCGCGCGGCCGCCGGCCTCGGCACCGCTCAGGCGCGGAGGTCGAGCCATGCCGTCTGCTCCGGAGTCAGCTCGATCGACAGGCCGCGCATCGACGAGCGCAGCTCGGTGATCGTGCGCGGCCCGAAGAGCGGGAAGGTGGGGAACGGCTGCGCGAGCACGTAGGCCAGCGCGATCGCCGTCGCTCCGACACCGTGCTCGGCCGCCAGCTCCTCGGCCCGCCGCAGTCGCTCGAAGTTGTCCGGCCCGTAGTAGCAGCGCACCAGCTCGGCGTCGCTGGTGTCGTCCGGGCGGGCGCGGCCGGTGAAGAAGCCGCGGGCCTGCGAGGACCACGGCAGCAGCGGGATCTGCCGCTCGACCAGCCACTCCTTCGACGCCCGGTCGGTGACGTGGACGCAGCCCTCCCACGGCACGTCGTACGCCTCGGCCAGGCCGAAGTGGTCGCTCAGCGCCTGGAACCCGGCCCGCCCGTGAGTGCGGGCGTACTCCTGCGCCTCGTCGAAGCGCGCCGGCGTCCAGTTCGAGACGCCGTAGGCGCGGATCCGCCCGGCGCGCTGGTGCTCGTCCATCACGTCGACGAACTCCCCCACCGGCACCTCGAGGTTGTCGCGGTGCATCAGGTAGATGTCGGCGTAGTCGGTGCCCTGCCGCTCGAGGCTCTCGAGCAGCTGCCGGGAGAGCGACTCCGGGTCGCAGTAGGGGGTGTGCGCGCCCTTGGTGATCACGACGACGTCCTCGCGGATGCCGCGGTTGCGGATCCACCGTCCGAAGCGGCCCTCCATCTCGCCGTCGCCGTAGATGTAGCCGGTGTCGAAGGCGGTGCCGCCCTGCTCGACGAACGCGTCGAAGATCGCCGAGGCGTGCGCCAGATCCGGCTGGTTGTCGACGCCCATCACGAGCCGCGACATCCGCTTGCCGACGCCGGGGATCTCGCCGAAGAGCATCGGGGTGTCCGACGCCGCGCGCAGCGGCCGTCCGGACACCGTCGGGATGTCCGCGGTCTCGGCCTCGAACGGGAAGCGCAGGCCGATCGCGGCGCGCCAGCGGTCGAGCGTGCGGGACGTCGCGAGCGTCTCCTCGAGCGTCATCTGCGGCGCCTCGACGGATCCGGCCGCCAGGGCGTCGGTCGTCGCATCCGCCTCGAGCGCGTAGGGACTCTCCCCCTCGAACGTGAGGATGCGCGGCTCCTCCCCCACGACGCTGATCTCGATGCCCGCGTCGGACGCACCGAACCACGGGTCGGCCACGTGCAGCCGGCCGCGCGTCCCGTGGATCGTGAGGGCGTTCACGTCGTCGAGCGCCACTCCGGTGCGGAGGGTGGCGGTGATGCCGCCCCGGTAGGTCGCGCGGGCGACGCTCCACTCGTCGACGCCGGTCGGGCCGAGGCTGCCCTTCGCGTCGAACTCGACGGGCTCCGCGACGGCGGCACCGGTCGCGGCCTGCACCACGGCCGCCGCGGCGGTGACGGTGTATCCGCCGACGTCGAGGACGCCTCCTCCGGCCGTCGCGACGTCGTACAGGCGGCCCTCGCGGGACGGGGTGCGGAACGAGAAGGAGGCGTCGATGTGCACGACGTCGCCGATCGCGCCGTCGCGGACGAGCTCGAGCAGCGCGGCGGTCTGCGGGTGGAAGCGGTACATGTACGCCTCGACCAGCGGCAGACCGGCGCTGCGGGCGGCGTCGACCAGGGCCATCGCCGTGCCGTGATTGACGGCGAGCGGCTTCTCGCAGAGCACGGCCTTGCCGGCCTCGAGCGCCTGCAGGACGAGCGCGGCATGACCCGTGTGCACGGTGGAGATGTAGACCGCGGTGACCCGCGGGTCGGCGAGGACCGCGGCGTAGTCGTTGGCGGTCGCCTCCGGGAAGCCGTGCTCGACGGCCTCGGCGGCGAAGGCCGCGGCGC
>NZ_PSVZ01000043.1:0-10987 GCF_002932315.1 Rathayibacter sp. AY1C9 | reverse complement strand
CGCCCGCCGAGGGCACCGCTCCCACCCCGCCCGGCCCCGGCCGGGGCCGGCGGGGCCGCACCGGCCGGGGCCGGGCGGGGTGGGAGCGGTGCCCTCGGCGGGCGCGTCCGTCGACGGCGCACCGGTCGACGGCGCACCGGTGGACGGAGCGTCGGTCGAGGTGGAGTGCAGCGGTGTGGCGCTGGAGGTCGGCGTGCTCGACGGCGTCGCGGCGAACGCGGCGGTCGAGCCGAGCGCGACGAGTCCGAGGGCGCCGACAGCGATGCCGATGGTCAGGGCGCGCTTCTTCGGACGGCGCGGCCCGAAGCTCGAGCCCTTCTCGGCGGGGGTGGTCGACTCGGTCATGGATGTCTCCTCGTTCCGGCCCGGTGCCGACCCCGTTCGGGATCGGTTGCGGCCGGTTCCATTTCAGATTCGAAGGCGAATCTGAAGCCGGACTTAAGAACAGACCCTCCACAGCAGACGCCGGGTGCGCCCCGATCCGCGGCCCCTAGGTTCGACCACATGCCCTCCTCCGCCCGTGTGCTCCTCATCGAGGACGACGACGCCATCCGCTCCTCCGTCGAGACCGCGTTGCGCAGCGAGCGCTTCACGGTCCGCGGTCTCGTCTCCGGCGAGGACCTCGCCCGCGAGCTGAGCACCTTCGCTCCGGACCTGGTGATCCTCGACTGGATGCTCCCCGGCCCGAGCGGCATCGTGCTCGCCGAGCGGATCCGCCGCAGCAGCGACGCGGCCGTGATCATGCTCACCGCCCGCGACGCGGTCGACGACCGCCTCCGCGGCTTCGACGAGGGCGTCGACGACTACGTGGTGAAGCCGTTCGTGCTCGCCGAGCTCGTCAAGCGCGTGACCGCCGTGCTGCGCCGCCGCGGCCGCATCCCGTCCGTCGTCGAGATCGGCGACCTCGTCGTCGACCCGGAGTCGGGCCGCGCCCGCCGCGGCGGCGTCGCCCTCGACCTCACCGCGACCGAGTTCCGCCTCCTCGCCTTCCTCGCCGGGAACCGCGGCCGCACCCTCACCAAGACCCAGATCCTCACGCAGGTCTGGGGCTACGACCACGTCGACCCGAACCTCGTCGAGGTGCACCTCAGCTCCCTCCGCAAGAAGATGGAGGCGCACGGCGACCGCCTCGTGCACACCGTCCGCGGCCTCGGCTACCGGGTGGAGGCGTGAGCCGCGCCCAGCCGGGCGCGCTGCGGACCGGCTCCCTCCGCCTCCGCACCGTCCTGGCCGTGCTCGCTCTGCTGGCCGTGCTGCTCCTGGCCCTCTCGGCGACGGTGCAGGCGGTGCTCGGCGAGCGCCTCCGCGACCAGATCGAGGAGCGGCTGCAGGACCGCGCCTCCGCCGCCGCGGCGCTGGTCGGCACGATCGCCGACGACGCCCTCGCCTCCCGCCTCTCGGCGCAGGGCGTCTCGGTGCGGATCACGAGCCCCGAGGGCGAGGACGTCGTGGCCGGGCCGAGCCCGGAGCAGCTGCGCCTGGGCCCGGGAGCCGCCGACCAGCTCGGAGAGCCGCCGTCGCCTCCCGGCACCAGCTCCTCCTCCGGAGCCGTCCCGCCCCGAGCCGCGTCCGCCGCCGTCACCGTCGTCTCGAGCAGCGTCGCCGCCGACGACGAGCTGATCACCCTCGAGTCGACCCTCAGCGACGGCACCCGCCTCGAGCTCACCAGCGAGGCCGGATCGGTGGGCAGCACCCTCGCGCAGCTGAACGGGATCCTGCTCGGCGCGTCGGCCGTGTTCCTCGTGCTGGCCGCCCTCGCGCTGATCGTCGTGGTCCGCGCGACCCTCCGGCCCCTCGAGCGGATGACCGACGTGGCCCGCGACATCGCGCACGGCGACCGCGGGCGGCGGCTGCGCCCCTCCCGCCCGCGGACCGAGCTCGGCCGCACCGCGACCGCGTTCGACGAGATGCTCGACGACCTCGAGCAGGCCGAGCGCAGCGCCCTCGCCGCCGAGGCGACGGCCCTCGCGGCGGAGCAGCGGATGCGCGCGTTCGTCTCGGACGCCGCGCACGAGCTGCGGACGCCGGTCGCCGGCATCCAGGCCGCCGCCGACGCGCTCGTCCGCGGCGACGGCGGCGAGCAGGAGCGCGAGCGCCTCTCCGTGCACGTCGTGCGGGAGTCGCTGCGCGCGGGCCGCCTCATCCAGGACATGCTGCTGATGGCGCGGCTGGACGAGGGCCTGGCTCTGAAGTCGCGTCCGTTGGACCCCGCGGGCGTCGCCGAGGCCGCGATCGAGCGCCAGGAGCTGCGCCGCCCGGGCCTCGCGATCGAGCTGCACCGGCCCGCCGAGCCGCTCCGGGTCAGCGCCGACGCCGACCGGCTGGCCCAGGTGCTCGGCAACCTCCTCGAGAACGGTGCCCGCTTCGCCCGCTCGCGGATCGACGTCGCCGTCGAGGCGGCCGCCGACTCCGTCACGATCACCGTCGACGACGACGGCCCCGGCATCGCCGAGGCCGACCGTGAGCGCGTCTTCGACCGCCTCGTCCGCCTCGACGACGCCCGCAACCGCGCCGACGGCGGCTCGGGCCTCGGCCTGCCGATCGCGCGCGGGCTGGCGAGGGCTCTCGGCGGCGACCTCGTGGCGGAGGCGGGGCCCGTCGGCGCCCGCTTCCGGGTGACGCTGCCTCGCGCGGGGTGACGCCGTCCCGCTCCCCCTAGGCTCGACGGGCGCGCGGGCCCCGCTCCGCCCGAACGGCAGGAGTGGCTCCATGGACAGGGACGACGCGGAGCAGCGTGTCCGGCAGGCCCGCGACGAGGCCCTGAGGTTCGGGAGCGGTCCCCTGCTCGCCACCTTCACCGTCCGCCACCGCCGCGGACTCGACGTCGCCTTCGTGCTCGACGGCGCGGAGGGGGACTTCCAGATCGGCATGGGCGCCGCGTCCGACGACTTCCGGAGCGTCCTCACCGTCGGGGTCGACCGCGAGGACGGCCGCATCCGCGGCGTCTCCAGCTGGACCGTCGACGGCCGCGAGGGCCGCGTGCCCGTGCGGATCCTGCACCGCTCCGCCACCGTGATCATCGTGGAGGCCGCTCCCCTCCCCCTCGACCGGCGCCCGTCCTCGCTCAAGTGCTGGTCCTTCCTCCGCCGTGCCTCCGCTGACCACCACTCCGACGTGCTCGGCTTCGTGTCCCCCGACCTGGCCGACCTCCCCCCGGTCCGACTCCTCACCGATCCGCGGGCGCGGCGCGGGCGCTGAGCCGGCCTCCCGCGCGAGGGGACGGATCCCCGCCCGACCCGCAGGCGCCGGTGCGATCATGCGCTGACGTGATCCCGCCCGGAGGTCCGCCCGACCCGGAGGAGCGCTCGTGACGCAGGAAGTGCAGTCGACCCGGCTGCGGTCGCTCGGGAGCGAGGCGTTCTTCGGGGCGACGGTGGTCGTGGCGGCGGCGTGGTCGGGGGCCCGGGCGTTCCAGCTCTACGGAGGGTGGGGCGTGGTGCTCGCGGTGGCCGCGGTGATCGTCGCGGGGCTCGGCTTCGGGCTCCGGCGGTGCGTCGAGGAGCGGTGGTCACGGCCGAGCCTCGAGAGGCTGCGGGCCGAGCATCCGGACGGCGGCGTCACCGCGGTGCTGAACACTCCGGAGACGCTGGCCTCGCTGCGGACGCTCGCGGTCGCCGGAGCCGCGGTCGACCTCCCCGCGCTGCGCGCGGCGAAGCCGGACCCCGTGCTGCTGGCCGTCGTCACCGCGAGGGCGCTCTCGCTGTTCCGTGCCGACGCGGACCTCTCGCCGGTCGCGTTCCTGCCCCTCACCGCCGGGGACGCCCCCGAGTCGGTGACGGGCTACCACCACGGTCACGCGCTCGCGGCTCCCGTTCTCATGGTCCGGCAGCAGGGGACGGAGCAGCGGCTCGCCCTCTTCCCTGCGCGAGCCTGAGACGCGGCTCAGCCCGCACCCATGCCTACGATCACCGATCGCGCAAGCACCTGCTCGCGGGGCGCCCGCACGTCAGCATGAGCGGGATGGACACGATCGAGGAGGCGGGCGCCTGGGCGCGCGCTCTGGTGCGCCGCGAGTTCGGCGTCGGCCTCGTCGACCTGGAGCCCGTCGTCGGCGGACTCGACCACGGAGCGCGCGTCTGGTGCGCGGCCGACGGCTCCGGAGCGCTCTGGAGCGTCAAGGCGTCGGCCCGCGACGGGCGCTTCGGACTCGCGCTCTCGGCGTCGCTGGGAGAGGCGGGGGTGCCGGGCGTCGCGGCGCCGCACCGCGCCTCCGACGGGCGCCCCTGGGCGGAGGACCGGGGGCTGCGGGTCTCGGTCGCGCCGTGGATCCTCGGCGAGGACGCGGTCGACTCCGGCGAGGACGCCCTCGACTGGGAGGGGTTCGGCGCGGTCCTGCGCTCCGTGCACGACGCCGAGCCGCCGACACTCGCGCCTCCCGTGCGGCGGGGCATCCGCCGTGTCCGCCGTCCGCTCGCCGACCTCCTCGCCGAGACCGACGAGAGGATCGATGCGCAGCCGGAGCCCCGCCCCCGCCTCACCGCGCTGTGGCGCGCGAACCGCTCCCGCCTCGACGCCCTCGCCGGCTCCGAGCGGCGGCTGAAGCGCGCCCGCACGCCCACTTCCCGCGTGCCCCTCCACGGCGACCCGCATCCCGGCAACGTCGTCATCGACGAGAGCGGCCGCCCCTGGCTGATCGACTTCGACGAGGCCACCGTCGCCCCGCGGGAGGCCGACCTGCTCCTGATCGAGCTGGGCGTCATCTACTCGCGGCCGATCAGCGACGTGCAGCGCTCGGCGTTCCGCGCGGGCTACGGCGAGGCCCTGATCGACGACGAGCGGATCGTCCGCTTCGGCTGCGTCCGCGCGGTCGAGGACGTGGCCGCCACTGTCGCGCTGGCCCTCGCCGACCCGGAGCCGGAGGAGCGCGAGGCCGCCCCCGTGCCCGCCTCCCGCCTCGGCCGCGCCGCCTCGGCGCTGCCCGTCCCCACTCCGCTCGACCTGCTCGTCGGCCAGCTCGGCCCGCACGGCCTCGTCTCGCTCGTCGAGACCGCCCTCCGCCGCCCCGCCTGACGCGGCCCTCCGACCCCGCCCCCGTCCGACCCTTCACAGCAGGAGACCACCCATGCGTAGACGATTCATCCCCCTCGCCGCCGTCCTGGCGTCGACCGCCGCCCTCACCGGCTGCAGCGGCTTCGGCGGAGGAGGCGGCGGTTCGGCCGACGCCGACTCGATCACCTTCACCACCTGGGCCAGCGAGTCCGAGCAGGCGGCCTTCGAGTCGCTGATCACCGACTTCGAGGCCGAGCACGAGGGGGCGAGCGTCGAGCTCAACGTCGTCCCCTACGACCAGATGTTCAGCAACATCGACGCGCAGCTGTCGTCGGGCGAGGCCCCCGACGTGTTCCGCGTCGACTACGGCAACCTCGGCGTCTACTCCAGCCAGGAGCAGCTGCTCGACCTGACCGACCGGATCGACGACTTCGACTCCTTCACGCCCGCGTTCCAGGAGGCCGTCTCCTTCGAGGGGAAGCCCTACGGCGTCCCGCACCAGACCGACGTGTCGGCGCTGCTGGTGAACACGCAGCTGCTCGCGGCGGCCGGCATCACCGACGTGCCGACCACCACCGACGAGGCGTGGACCTGGGAGGAGTTCGCCGACGCCTCCGCGAAGCTGCGCGCGAGCCTGCCCGCCGAGCAGTACCCGTTCGTCTACAACTGGCAGCTCGGCGGCACGCCCCGCTGGCTGAGCTGGCTGTTCGAGGCCGACGGCACGCTCCTGGAGGAGGACGGCACCACTCCGGCGATCGACTCCGCCGCGGGCGCGAAGGCCCTGGACTTCACCAAGAGCTTCTTCGACAACGACTGGGTCCCGCCGACCAGCTCGGTGAAGTCCGCCACCTACGCCGACTCCTTCTTCACGGAGCAGACCGCGGCGATGGCCTTCGCCGGGTCCTTCCTCGTGCCGGACATCGACGACCTCGCCGACTTCGAGTGGACCGCCACGCCGATGCCCGTCGACGAGCGCGGCGCGACCGACCTCGGCGGCAACGCCCTCGTCGCCACGGCCGACACCGAGGACCCGGAGCTCGCGACCGAGTTCCTCTCGTTCATGACGCAGGCCGACACCATGGCCGAGTTCTGCGCGGCGACGAACGAGCTGCCCACCCGGTCCGACATCGACCCCGCGTCGATCGACTTCGCGGTGCGCCCGGACGTGATGCCCGTGTTCGTCGAGCAGGCCGCGACGATCACCCCGCGGGACGTGCAGCAGCTCACCTCGCCGTTCCTCGCGAAGATCTCGGTCGCGATGCAGGACCAGCTCGAGGAGGCGTTCGTCGGCGGACGCAGCACCGAGGAGACCCTCTCCGGCCTCGGTGCGGCCATCCAGCAGGCGACCAGCTGATGACCGCCACCACCCTCCGCGGCCGGGCGGGCTCCTCCGCCCGGCCGCGGTCGGCCCGCAGGCGCGAGGCCCTCGCCGGCTTCGGCTTCGTCGGCCCGAACCTGCTCCTGATGGCGCTGTTCCTGTTCGTGCCGATCCTCTGGGCGATCCAGCTCTCGTTCCAGGAGTCGCGCGGCTTCGGCACGCCCGAGTGGGTCGGCTTCGCGAACTACCTGCGGATGGGCGCCGATCCGGTGTTCTGGCAGAGCCTGGGCAACACGCTCCTCTTCACCGCGGTCACCGTGCCGCTCGAGCTCGCCGGCGGCCTCGGCCTGGCCGTGCTGCTCAACTCCGTCCTGCCCGCGCGCGGGATCTTCCGCACGGTGATCGTGCTGCCCCTGGTGATCTCGGGCGTCGCCTCCGGGATGATCGCGGTCACGATCTTCAGCGAGTCCTCGGGCATCGTGAACAAGGTGCTGAGCTCGCTGGGCGCCTCGCCGGTCGCCTGGCAGTCGGACGGCTCCGCGGCGATGATCTCGGTGATGCTGACCGCGGTGTGGCTGCGGATCGGCTTCAACATGGTGATCTACCTGGCGGGCCTGCAGAGCGTCTCGCCCGAGCTCTACGAGGCCGCGCGGATCGACGGAGCGACGCGCTGGCAGCAGTTCCGCGCACTGACGGTGCCGCTGGTCGGCCCGTCCACCTTCTTCCTGTTGATCATGAACGTGATCGCCTCGTTCCAGGTCTTCGACATCGTCTTCGTGATGACGGGCGGCGGCCCCGGCTTCTCCACGTCGGTGCTCGGCACCTACGCGTACCGCAACGGCTTCCAGGTCCGCGAGCAGGGCTACGGCGCCGCGCTCGGCGTCGTCATCCTGCTGGTCTCCCTCGCCTTCACCTACCTGCAGTGGCGCACGAGCCGCACGCGCGACCTCGTCGACTAGGAGCCCTCATGTCGTCCTCCACCGTCACCACGCCCGCCGCGGTCGCCGCGGCCACCGCCCGCGAGACCCCGCGCCGGCGCCCCTCCCGCCGCGACGGCTCCCGCTCCGGACTCGTCGTCCGCCTCGTCGTCGCGATCGTCGCCTCGGCGATCGTGTTCTTCCCGCTGTACTGGATGCTCGTCATCGCCTTCTCGCCGCGCGGCGAGGTGTTCGCGCCCGGCCCGCCCCGCTTCTGGCCGAGCGAGATCTCGTTCGAGAACTTCGCGACGGTGTTCGCGCGCTTCCCCGTGGGCGAGTGGTTCGTCAACTCGGTCGTGATCGGGGTGTTCGTCACGGTGTTCACCGTCGTGGTGAACCTGCTGGCCGGCTGGGGCTTCGCGCGGCTGCGCTTCCCCGGGCGGAACCTGCTGTTCCTGCTCGCACTGGCCACGATGATGATCCCGGTGCAGGCGATCATGGTCGCGCAGTTCAAGCTCGTGACCGGACTGCAGATCTACGGCACCTACTGGTCGGTGATCCTGCCCGGAGCAGCGGCGGCCTTCGGGATCTTCCTCGCCCGGCAGTTCTTCCTCTCCATCCCGGAGGAGCTGATCGAGGCGGCGCGGATCGACGGCGCCGGCCACCTGCGGGTGTTCCTGCAGATCGTGCTGCCGCTCTCGAAGCCGCTGATCGCCGTCCTGATCCTGCTGACTCTGCTCGGCAGCTGGAACGACTTCGCCTGGCCGCTGATCGCCCTGAAGGACAACGAGCTGTTCACGCTGCCGATCGGCCTGCTCTACCTCAAGGGCCAGTCGACGCCTGACTACAGCGCGAGCATGGCGCTGGCGCTGGTGTCGGTGCTGCCGATGGTGCTGCTGTTCCTGTGCTTCCAGCGCTACTTCGTGCAGGGGTTCGCGCGCAGCGGCATCCGGTGAGGTCGGGCGGCGGCACGGGCGGGGGCACGGGCGGAGTGGAGCGGTCGCCGCGGCGGGGCGCTCCTGACCGGACGGGGCAGGAGAGGACGTGGAAGGAGAGGACGGGGCAGTGCCGGAGAGGACGGGGCAGGAGAGTGCCGACGGACGCTGCGGGCGGCGGGCGGCGGACAACGTGAACCACGTGGAGGTCGTCCGGTCGTGATCTCCCGAGTTCGACGGCTCTCCTGCGCGGCGGGGGCGTCCGCCAGCCGGAGCGGGACGGGAGCGGACCGGGACGGAGCGGACCGGGACGGAGCGGCGGACCGGGACGGAGCGGCGGACCGGGACGGAGCGGCGGACCGGGACGGAGCGGCGGACCGGGACGGAGCGGCGGACCAGGGACAGGGGCGGACCAGGGACAGGGCCGGACCAGGGACAGGGGCGGACCGGGACGCGGGCGGACCGGAACGCGGGCGGACCGGAACGCGGGCGGACCGGAACGCGGGCGGACCGGAACGCGGGCGGACCGGAACGCGGGCGGACCGGAACGCGGGCGGACCGGGACGCGGTGGCCGACGCCCCGAAGCGCCGAAGCACGACGGGACACGGGGGTCGAGGCTCGGAGCTCCGGGACACGGGGCTCGGAGCTCGGGGCTCGGGGCTCGGGGCTCGGGGCTCGGAACTCGGAGCTCGGGGCTCGGGGCTCGACGAAGCGCCAACGTGCCGACGGACCTCGCGGCGCCGGAGGTGAGAGAGCGCGAGGGCGCCTGGGCGTGTCCAGGCACGGCGATTCACCGCCTCGCGGCCGACGGAGTGTCGAATCGCCCGGCATGTCGGGCTGCGGATCAGAACGGCGGAGGCGCGTCCACGAACCGCGGCCGCGTCGGCGCCAGCAGCGATGGCGACGGTCGAGGTGACGACGGTCGCGATGACCTCAGCTGCGATGACGAGGATCGTGGTGACAGCGGGTGCGGCTGCGGCTCCGGCTCCGGTTCTTGCGCCGACTGCGGCGTCGGTCGTCGCGTGGGCGGCAGCGGAGCCCCGGGCAGCGCCCGCGGTCGGTCGGTGATCCGACGGCCGGTGGGGGTCGTCCAGACGACGGTGCCGTCCGGATGGAGGGCGTAGGTCCAGCGGTCGCCGTGGCGGACGTGGTGGTGCGCGACGCAGAGCGAGGCCAGGTTGCCGAGGGCGGTCTCGCCTCCGTTCCGCCACTCGAGGGTGTGATCGGCCTCGGCCGTCGAGGACGAGCGGGTGCAGCCGGGGAACCGGCAGGTCCGGTCGCGCAGCTGCAGCTGGAGGCGCATCCGAGGGGGCGGGACGCGGAGGGTCCTGCCGACCGACGTCACCACTCCCGTGTCCGGATCGGTCAGCACCCGCGTGAAGGTGGCCGCCGTGCGGACGAGCTCCCGGGCGACGTCGGCGGGGACGAGACCGTAGCCGTCGAGTTCGGCCGGCGCGTCGTCGAGGCCGACGGCGGTGCTGGCGGCCAGGGTGAGGCGCACGTCGGCGCGGACTCCGGAGACCGAGGCGTGGATTCCGGAGCCCGAGGCACGGACGGCGCTCGCTCCTTCTCCCGAGGATCCGTCTGCGGAGATGTCGCCGTCGATGAGCAGATCGACGAGCGCGTCGGCCCGCAGCTGCGCGAGCGTCCGGCCGTCGCCGAGGGAGATGTCAGCGTCTCCACCGGCGCCGCCACCCGTCTCCGCGCCGAGCCCGGCACCAGCACCAGCACCAGCACCAGCACCAGCGTCCGTCCGTGCGCCGACTGCCACCGGAGCATCGCCACGGGCACCAGCACCGCTCTGTGCAGTCGCAGTCGCAGTCGCAGTCGCAGTCGCAGTCGCACTCGCACTCCCACTCGCACTCGCACTCGCACCTGCACCTGCACCTGCACCTGCACCTGCACCGAACCCGATCCCCGCCGCGTCCGCCCCGTCGCGGAGCGAGCGGGCGATCCGGTCGAGACGGTTGTAGGCGCCGACCGCGACCGGGGCCGGCAGCAGGGCGCAGAGCGTGGCCATGCCGTCGGCCTCTGCTCCGAGCCACACGCTGCGATCCTCTCGGGCGCGGGCGTGGCGCTCGGTGAACGGCTGCTCGTGCAGCTCGTCGCGCAACCGCGCCACGGTCCGGCGGAGCTGGGTGGGCGTCTGCGAGAGCGCCGCGGTGGCCGCCCGCTCGTCGAAGGACGCGCGCGACGGAGCGGGGAGGGTCGCGGCGGCGGCGCAGACGACCTCGCCGGCCTCCCAGAGGATCCGGGCCTCGGCCAGGAGGGTGCGGGTCGCCGGGAGGTCCTCGATGAGGAGCCGAGCGTGCTCGAGACGCCGAGACGCCACGCGCTCCGACATCCCGAGCGCCGTCGCGAACTCGGCTCGGATCGAGCGCTCCACGAGGTCTCCCGCCTCGCTCCGGGAGAGACGGCTCCCCCGCGCGAACGACTCCGGCACGAGCAGCGCCGCCCGGTACGCCGTGTGCAGGGCGACAGCCCCCGCGAGCAGCACCGGCGCCGAGGAGCGGGCGAGCCCCGCCGCGAGACCGGCGAGCGCGCGCACCGCGTCGAGCGTCTGCGCCGTCTCGACCGCGCGCACCGCCTCGACCACCTGCACCGCGTCACCCGAACTTCTCATACGTGTATTGAATCAGCGACCACCGACATCGGGCCGGGGCCCGTGACCAGGATCGGGACAAGGGAGCCGGTACCCCACCTGTGGAGGGAAGGACCGCCGGCGAGCGCGGGCTCGCACACCGCTGTCCGCGCGATTCCTGAGCCGAGCCACCAGCCCGCGCTCGCCGGCGGTCCTTCCCTCCACAGGTGGGGTACCGGCTCCCTT
>NZ_PSVZ01000042.1:0-11014 GCF_002932315.1 Rathayibacter sp. AY1C9 | reverse complement strand
GTACGACGCGGCGGAGCGGGCCTCGCAGGTGATCGCGGTCGGACTGCTCGCGGGCACCGTCTCCTTCGGCGGCACCGCGACCGTAGCGGTCGGGGAGGGAGCGGGCAACGCGGCGCGACACCCCTCCCTCCCCGCAGCCTCTACCGGAAGGTGCGCCTGACCGCGTTGTTCGCCGGCGTGGGATCGGCGGCGGCGGTCGACACCCTGGCGTCGATCGTCGTGGCGGCCGGCCGGTCGACCAGCGTCACCGAGTAGGTGGTGCTCCGCCCGGCCGAGACGCTCGGCGCGGTCCAGGTGAGGACCGTCGTGCCCGCGGCCGAGCCCTTCGTCTGCACGGCGCCGGGCGCACTCGCCACCGTTCCGCTGACGACGACCCGGGTGGTCGTCGTCGCCGCGTCCCGGGTGCCGGTGTTCCGGACGGTGATCGTGCCCGAGAGCGGGGCCGTCGCCGCCAGTCCCGGCGCCGGCGCCAGCGTCAGCGTCAGGTCGGCGCGGGTGGAGGACTTCACCTGCAGCGACTGCGTCACCGAGGTCGCGGCGAGCCACGCGGAGTCGCCCGCCTGCGTGGCCCGGACGGTGCAGCTCGCCGCGCCCGTCAGCCGCACCGTCGCCGTGCCCGCGCCGGTGGCGGTCAGCGTGCAGCTGCCGCTCGCGTACAGCTTCACGGGCAGACCGGAGGAGGCGGTGGCCGCGACCGGGTAGGCGATCCCCTTCTCGGGCGAGGACGGCATCGTGGTCGAGAAGGCGACCTTCTGCGCCTTCTTCTTCTGGGGGACGACCGCGGCGACCGCGATCGACTGGGTCGCCCGGGGAGCCGCGTCGTGCGAGGCGTCGCCGGCCTGATCCGCGGTGACCGTGCAGGTGCCGGATCCGCTGAAGGTCACGACGCCGCTCGCGAGCGAGCACGCGCCCGTGGCGCCGATCGTGACCGGCAGGTCGGAGGAGCCGCCCGCCGCGGTCGGCGTGTAGCGGCCGCCCGCGGTCGCCGTGCTCGGAGCCGCGGAGGTGAAGGCGACGGTCTGCAGCGCCTTGCCGATCGGGAAGGTCCGGACGACCTGCTCCGCGGGCGCGTGAGCGTCGTCGCCGGCCTGGTCCAGCGTCAGCGTGCAGGTGCCGACGGAGTCGTAGGACACCGTGCCGTCCTCTCCCAGCGAGCAGGAGTCGGAGGCGTCGAGCACCGGGTCGGCGCTCGACGGGCCGCGGACGATCGACGGGGTCCAGGAGCCGCCGATCCGGGCGTCCGTCGGAGCGGCGTCGCGGAACGACACCGCTCCCGCCGCCGTGCCGACATCCACCGACTGCGAGATCCGCGGAGCCGCCGAGTGACGCTCGTCCCCGGCCTGGTCCGCGGTCACCGTGCAGGTGCCGGAGCGGGTGAAGGTCACCACGCCGTCCGCGACCGTGCAGGACCCGGCCGCTCCGAGCACCACGGGGGCGCTCGACGCGCCGGCCGTCACGACGGGCGTGTAGGAGCCCCCCGCGACCGCCGCGTCGGGGACCGGCGAGGCGAACGCCAGCGTCTGGCCGAGGGCGCCGATCGCGAAGGTGCGGACGGCCTGCGGAGCGGCGCCGTACCGCGAGTCGCCCGCCTGGTCGAGCGTCAGCGTGCAGGTGCCGACGGAGTCGTGGGACACGACTCCTGCGGCCGCCGAGCATGCTCCGGAGGCGGTCAGCACCGGACGCGCGGTGGAGGGTCCGGCGACGATCCGCGGGGTGGTCGTCCCGCCGACCGTCGCACCGGTCGGCGCGGTGCCGCCGAAGGAGACGGTGCCCGCGAGCAGTCCGACCGCGATCACCTGCGAGGCCCGCTCCGCCGCGTCGTACCGGGCGTCGCCCGTCTGGTCGGCGGTCACCGTGCAGGTGCCCGATCCGGTGAAGGAGACGACCCCGTTCGTGAGCGTGCAGGACCCGGAGGCGCCGAGCACCACGGGCCGCCCCGAGGCCCCGCCGGTCGCGGTCGGGCGGTAGGTGCCGCCCGCGAGCGCCGAGTCCGGCGCCTGCGAGGTGAAGGCCACGGTCTGCGCGATCCGGGTGATCTCGAATCTGCGCACCGCCGTCGGCGCTGTGCTGTGGCGGATGTCGCCCGCCTGGTCCAGCGTTAGCGTGCAGGTGCCGGCGGAGTCGTAGGAGACCAGTCGGAAGGGCCCGACGGAGCAGGCGCCGGAGGCCGTCAGCACCGGGGGAGCACTGGACGGGCCGGCGACGACCGCGGCCGTCGAGGAGCCCCCGACCCGGGCCTCGGCCGGAGCATCGCCGCCGAACGCGACGGTGCCCGCGAGCTGCGTGACCGCGACGGTCTGCGAGGCCTGCGCCGCCGCGGCGTAGCGCCCGTCGCCCGCCTGGTCCGCCGTGACGGTGCAGGTGCCGCTGCCGGCGAAGGTGACGACGCCGTCGGCGAGCGTGCAGGCGCCGGTCGCTCCGATCGTCACGGGGAGCCCGGACGCGCCGCCCGTCGCGGTCGGAGTGAGCGTGTCGCCGGCCGCGGCCGTCGACGGCGCGGTCGAGGTGAAGGCGACGGTCTGCGCGATCGCGGTGACCTCGAAGGTCTGGACCGCCCGCGCGGTGCCGTAGGTGGCGTCGCGGTAGTGGATCGCCGTCAGCGTGCAGGTGCCCGCGGAGTCGAACCGGACGGCGCCGTTCTCGCCGTCGGAGCAGGCGCCCGAGACGCTGAGCACCGAGGGGCCGGAGGACGGTCCGCGCGTGAAGGCGGGAGTGAAGGATCCGCCGACCTCCGCGTCGGTCGGGACGGCGGTCGTGAACGCCACGGAGCCGGGCGCGTAGCCGACCTCCACCTCCTGCACGGCGGGCCGGGCGCTGTCGTACTGCCGGTTGCCGTTCTGGTAGGCGAAGACGCCGCAGACGCCCTTCGTGGTGAAGGTGACCACGCCGTCCTTCGCCGAGCACGACGCGGTGGTGAGGAGGAACGGAGCGATGCCCGAGGCGCCGCCCTCGATCACGGGGCGGTACGTGTCCCCGAGGACGGCGCCGACCGGAGGCGCGCTCGTGATCCGGACCGTCTGCGGGAGGAAGTAGATCGAGTACTCCTGCTCGGCGTGCCGCGCGGGCCAGTAGCCGTCTCCGGGCTGGTCGAGGGACAGCACGCAGAGCCCGGCACCGTCGTTCCGCACGGTCACTCCGTCCGGGAGGATCGAGCAGTCTCGGCTCGCGGAGAGCACGGGCACGCCCTTCGACGGGCCGGGCACGATCGTCGGCCGGTACGTCTCGAGCGACATCGCGTGCGGGGGCGCGGTGCTACCGAAGGAGAGGTTCCCCTCGGGAGTCCCGACCGTGATGACCTGCCGGACCTGCGGAGCGGCGTCGTGCCGATCGTCCGCGGCCTGGTCGATCGTCACCGTGCAGGTGCCGTCGCCGAAGAACGTCACCACGTCGTCCGCGATGGTGCAGTTGCCGTTCTCGATCACCGCGATCACGAGCGGGTTGCCCGAGCCGCCGCCGGTCGCCTCGACCGTGTACCGGTCGTCGGTGAACACCCGGTCGGGCGGAGTCGAGGTGACGACGACGGTCTGGGGGATCCGCGAGATCGGGACGAAGCGCACCAGACCGTCGGCGGCCGCGTACACCTCGTCGCCCGGCTGGTCGAACTGCACGCCGCAGGTCGAGGGCTCGGTGTAGGTCAGGATCTGCGCACCCGTCGCGTCGGGGGCGACGGTGCAGCCGAAGAAGGTCCTGACGAGCACCGGCAGTCCCGAGCTCGAGGTCGCCGTGGCGACGCCGGTCGACTCCAGGACGCCGGTCTTCGGCACCGCGACCGTCAGCGTCTGCGACGCCTTCGCGACCTCGAGATCGAAGGAGGCGCGCCCCGCGGTGTAGTGGTCGTCGCCGGCCTGGTCGGCGGTCACGGTGCAGGTGCCGCTCCGGGTGAAGGTCACGACGCCGTCGGCGATCGCGCAGGATCCGGTCGCTCCGATCGAGACGGGGCTCCCGGAGCCGCCGCCGGTGGCCGTCGGAGTGAAGGTGCCCAGCGCCGTCGGCGCGGTCGGCCGCGAGGAGGTGAAGGCGACCGTCTGCGAGAACTTCCGGACCGTGATCCGGAACGAGGACGTGCCGGTGTTGCCGGCCTCGTCGTCCGCGGTGCAGTCGACCGTCGTGTCCCCGATCGGGAAGACGCTTCCCGAGGCGGGCGTGCAGGTCGAGCCCACGGCTCCGTCGACCGCGTCCTCCGCGGAGGAGGCGAAGGTGACGACGGCGCCGGAGACGTCGACCGGCTCGGCCGTGACGGCGGCGGGCACGGTCACGACGGGGGCAGAGCGGTCGGCCAGCGCGAAGGTGCCGGGGATCGACCGGAGGGTGTAGTTCGGCCCCGCATCGCCTCCGTCGCACCTGGTGACGTAGTCGCCGACGGGCGTGCGCGCTCCGACCGTCACCTTCCCGGTGCCGTCCGCCGTGTAGTAGGCGCCGGTCGGCTCGGTGACGAAGCGGTCGGTTCCAGCGAAGCCGTCGGCCGTGCAGGTGACCGTCGGGGCGGTCGCGGTGCCGTGCGCCTGCGTCCCGGGGCTCGACGCGGTCACCGTGAGGGGCGCCGGCGAGATCGTGAGCGCGCCGTCGATGGTGATCAGCTGTCCCGAGGGGTTCGTCAGGCCGGAGCAGCGCGTGGGGTAGCGGCCGACGGGGGTCGTCGCGGAGAGCGCCAGCGGCGTCCTGAATCCGGTGTCGGACGCCGCGAAGGCGCCGCAGGAGACGGTCCCCGAGGGGGAGCCGGTCACGGAGGCGGTGATCGCGGGGGGAGTGGATCCGTAGGTCGACGAGGGCGAGGAGGCGGTCACCATCGGGACAGCCGCGACGATGCGCAGCGCGCCGTCCTTGTACCCCGCGATCGTGTAGTCGCTGCTGACCTTCGCGCCGCTGCACCGCGTGGTGAAGGTGGTGAAGGTGGAGGTGGGCCAGTTCGGGATCAAGCGGTAGATGACGTCGTCCGCCGTGACGATCGGCCGGTAGACGCCGGCCGTGAGCGGGGCGCCGAAGGTGTCGGAGCCGACGAAGGCGGCCGTGCAGCGCAGGTCGGGGGACGGCGCGCCTCGCGGGTAGTCGACCGTCGGAGCGGTGACCGTGAGCGCCTTCGGCTTCGCCGTGAAGCTCTGCAGGGGCTCGCCCGCCCAGCCCAGAGGAGCGAGCGCGTCGAGCCTCGCCGCGAGCGTGCAGACGCCGGCGTGGAGCACGGTCACCCTCATGCCGCTGACGGAGCAGGTCTCGGCGGTCCTGCTGCTCAGGACGATCGAGCGGCCGGGCACATCGACGGCCTGCGCGTAGGGGCTCGCGTCGAAGGAGTCGCCGTACGCCTTCTGCGGGAGCGTCGACAGGTCGAAGCGCACGCCGCCCACCGCCACGGTGGCCGGCTCGCTGCGGACGCTGCCCCCGCAGGTGGTCAGGGTCGCCCGGTAGCGGTAGGAGCCGGTGGGATCGGGGCCGGCCTCGAGGAACGCGGTCCCGTCCTCCCGTGCGCCCGCCCGGCCGAGGGCGGGCTTCCACGTGGCGCCGCCGTCGGTGGACCTCTCCCACGACACGGCGGGGATGCCGCCGTAGACGGCCGAGACGCTCACGCCCATCGTCAGCGTGTAGATCTGGTTGGTGACGCCCGCGATGTCCGAGGGCTGCCGGGTGATGACGGGTGCCGCGGCGCACGCGCGCACCTCGTGGCGCAGAGCGGGGAGCGCCGACCAGCTCCCTCGTCCCGCCTCGGCGGGGGTGATGGTGTCGGGGTAGTGCGCGCGGATCTCGTTCCAGCCCTGCGGGATGTCCCTCGTGGTCAGAACGCCGACGCCGTCCGCGTCGAGGGTCACCCTGCTGGTGCCTGCACCGGTGAGGATCTCGACGGTGCCGCCGGCGGCCACCGGCCGGCCCAGGCTCGGGATGGTCACCTTCGCGGTGACGGTGACCTCCTGCCCGAGCATCGAGAAGTCGGGGGTCCGCGTCACGGTCACGGCGGTGTCGTACACCGGAGCGACCACGGGGTCGGCCGCCGTCGGGCCGGCCGTCTGCGAGATCCTCGTCACGCTCGGGTGCACGTAGCTCGAGCCGCCGCCGCCGGCGCCGGGGTCGTTCATGACGCCGAGGGTGTCGTTCATGCTGCCGAACACGTAGGGCGATCCGCCGCCGCCGCCGTACCACCAGCCGGCCCCGCCGCCGCCGCCGCTGTGGCCGGGGAACGAGCAGTTGCCGCCGCCGCCGCGGGAGGCGCCGGCGTCGGCGCCCTTGCCGTCGTTGAGGAACACGCCCCACTGGCCGTTGTTGCCGTCGGCGCACTCGCCGAACGTGCTGTAGCCGCGGGCGCCGGGCGAGCCGCCCGAGCTCTGCCCGGCCGCGCCGCCGCCGCCGCCGTCGGCCGCGTTGTTCCTGCCGCCGTTCCCGCCGCCCCTCGCGCCGCTGCCGGCGTCGGCGTCGCCGCCGACCGAGGACCGCCCGCCGCCGCCTCCGCCGCCCGCCGCCACGGCGAGGGCGTGCTGACAGCCGTCCGAGCCGGCCGTGCTGAGGTACTGGGCGTCGCCGCCCGCGCCGCCGGAGTCGCCCCCGTAGACGCCGCCGTTCACGTAGCGCGTGGCGCCTGCCGCTCCGGCCGGGGCGCCGGCGAGGCGCCCGATCTCCAGCACCTGCCCGGGCGTGACGGGCACCTCGACGACGAGGCTGGAGCCGCGTCCGCCGGCGTTGCCCGTCCCGAGGCCGCTCGCACCCTTCCCACCGTTCTGTCCGCTGAGGACGGCGCGGACCGTCGAGACCCCGGTCGCGGGAACGGTGTACTGCGACACCGTCGAGACCTTCGGGGAGGTGAAGCACGCGGTGCTGAAGACCGGCGCCGCCGACGCGGTCGGCGCGGCCACGACGCTGAGTCCTGCGCCCGCTACGAGCACGGCCGCGGCGACGAGGGAACGGAGGAAGGACTGGCGCATGTGCTGCTACTCCCGGCTGCTGCCGGGAGCGGGCGCCCGCGGTCGGCTCAGAGTAGGGCGGTCGTCGACCCGCGAGGAAGGCGGAAGGTACACGAACGCCCTGCTCGGGGGGTACGGGAGGCCACTTCTGCCGGAACCTCCCAGGAAGTCCCCGTGCACGTCCGGGCAGCGTCCCCACCCTGTCGGGGCAGCGTCCCCACCCTGTCGGGGCAGTGTTCCCACCCTGTCGGGGGAGTGTCCCCACCCTGTTGCGGCCGCCGCCCGGGTCGCGTAGCCTAGCGAGGTTGCGTGCATCTGCACGCGCTTGCGTGCTGCCCACCGGGCAGGAGCTCCGGCTCCGGCCGGACAGGCGGGCGGTGCGCCGACAAGTGACCTTGGGTGGGTCGGGCGGGGCTTCGTGCCGCGCGTGATCCACGGTAACCACACATGGAGGAAACCATGGCAGCAGTCTGCCAGGTGACCGGAGCCGTCCCCGGCTTCGGGCACGCCATCTCGCACTCGCACCGGCGCACCAAGCGCCGCTTCGACCCGAACGTGCAGAAGAAGACGTACTACGTGCCGTCGCTTCGCCGTAACGTCACCCTGACCCTCTCGGCCAAGGGCATCAAGGTCATCGACGCCCGTGGCATCGAGTCCGTCGTCAAGGATGTTCTCGCTCGCGGGGTGAAGATCTAATGGCCAAGCAGCAGGACGTCCGTCCGATCATCAAGCTCCGTTCGACGGCCGGCACCGGTTACACCTACGTGACCAAGAAGAACCGCCGCAACGACCCCGACCGTCTCGTGCTCAAGAAGTACGACCCCGTAGTGCGCAAGCACGTCGACTTCCGCGAGGAGCGCTAAGTATGGCCAAGAAGAGCAAGATCGCCCGCAACGAGCAGCGCAAGGTGATCGTCGACCGCTACGCCGCCAAGCGCCTCGAGCTGAAGAAGGCCCTGGTCGACCCGGCCGGGACCGACGAGACCCGTGAGGCCGCCCGCGTCGGCCTCCAGAAGCTCCCCCGCAACGCCTCGCCCGTCCGCGTCCGCTCGCGCGACGCCGTCGACGGCCGCCCCCGCGGCAACCTCACGAAGTTCGGCATCTCGCGTGTCCGCTTCCGTGACATGGCGCACCGCGGCGAGCTGCCCGGCATCACCAAGTCCAGCTGGTGACCCGGCGCCGCTAGCGGCGTGAACGATCGAAGGCCCGTGATCCATCGGATCGCGGGCCTTCGTCGTCCCGCCGGCGGACGTAAAATGTGCGGATGACCGACTCCAGCCTGCCCACCGTCGCCGAGATCGCGGCGCTCATCGACCACGCGATCCTGAAGCCCGAGCTCACCCGCGCCGAGGTCGACGCCCAGCTCGACGAGGCGCGCGCGTCCGGCGTGTTCAGCGTCTGCGTCCGCCCCTCCGACATCGCCCACTCGGTCGCTCGGCTCGAGGGCTCCGGCGTCCTGGTCGGCACGGTCATCGGCTTCCCCCACGGCACCACCTCGACCGCGGCGAAGGTCGCGGAGTCGCGTCAGGCGCTCGCCGACGGCGCGTCCGAGCTCGACATGGTCGTCAACATCGGCCGCCTCCGCAGCGGCCTGCTCCAGGACGTCGAGGACGACGTCCGCGCCGTGGTCGAGGCCGCCGAGGGCCACGTCGTCAAGGTCATCCTCGAGACGAGCCTCCTCGACGACGAGCAGGTCGTCGAGGGCAGCCGGGCCGCCGAGCGCGCCGGAGCGGACTTCGTGAAGACCGCCACCGGCTTCGCGGGCGGAGGCGCGAACGAGCACGACCTCCGCCTCATGCGCGGCGCCGTCTCGGAGGCCGTCCAGGTGAAGGCGTCCGGCGGCGTCCGCGACCTCGACACGCTCCTCGCCTACCGGGGCCTCGGCGTCACCCGCTTCGGCACCAGCGGCTCCGCGACCATCCTCGGCGACCTCGCCGCGCGGCACTCGGGCGACTCCTCCGCGGCACGTGTCGACTCAGCCTCCTACTGACGGAACGGCCGACGAGGGCCGCACCGCACCCGCCGACCGGATGACGCCCGTGCGCCTGCGCCCGGGCCGCGCCGGCCGGTGGGCGGAGCGGACCCGCCGCCCCCTCGACGAGATCGCCCGCGCCCTCAAGGAGCGCGTCTACGCGACCTTCACGGGCCTGGCCGTGGTGATGATCTACCTCGTCGGCGACCACCCCGACGCGGTCCACGCCCTCCAGAGCCTCGTGATCTCGATCATCGGGATCTCGGCCGCGGGCTTCGTCGCCGAGGTGATCGCGCACCAGGTCGTGCACGCCTCGGCGCCCTCGCGCTCCGAGACGCACACCATGCTGCGGATCGCGGGCGGGGCGCTCGCCTCGGCGTCGCTGCCGGTCCTCGCGCTCGGTGCCGCGGCGCTGGGCTGGATCGACGCGACGGTCGCGCTGCGGATCGGCGCGGGCGTCTACGTCGCCACGCTCGCGGGGATCGCCCTCATCGCCGTCGTGCGCGCGGGCCTCTCCTGGAAGGAGAGCCTCGTCTCGCTGCTCGGGATCGTGGGCCTCGGCGTGCTGGTCGTCGGCGTGCTCGCGCTCGCGCACTGATCCGGAGGCGCCGCCGCGCGTAGGCTCGGACGGATGACGTCACGCACCAGGGTCGAGCTCGGCCGCCGCGAGGACCTCGGCGCCGACTGCGCGAACTGCTTCGGCCTGTGCTGCGTGGCCCTCGCCTTCGCCCGCTCCGCCGACTTCCCGTTCGACAAGCGCGCCGGGGACCCGTGCGTCAACCTCGACGGCGAGGACGCGTGCACGATCCACCGCCGGCTCCGGCCGCAGGGCTTCGTCGGCTGCACCGTCTTCGACTGCTTCGGCGCCGGCCAGAAGGTCTCGCAGCACACGTTCGGCGGCGTCTCCTGGCGGTCGGACCCGGCCGTGCGCGAGCGGATGTTCGCGGTGTTCCCGCTGATGCGCCGCCTGCACGAGCTGCTCTGGTACCTCGACTCCGCACTGGCGCTGCCCGGCGTCGCCGCGCCGCTCCTCGACGAGCTGCGCGAGCGGTTCGACGCGGTGCACGCGCACACCCTCGGTGAGCCGGAGCAGGTGGTCGCGGTCGACGTCGACGCGGAGTACGGAGCATCCCGGCCGCTCCTGATCGCGGCGAGCGCGGCCGCTCGCGCAGGAGCGGCGCCGGCTGCCCGCCGGTCGAAGGGCCGTCGGCTCGCTCCGGGTGCCGATCTGGCGGGCGCACCGCTCCGGAACGCGGACCTGCGGGGAGCGGATCTGCGGGGCGCGCTCCTCCTGGCTGCGGACCTGCGGGGTGCGGATCTGCAGCGGTGCGACCTGCTCGGGGTGGACCTTCGTGATGCGGACGTGTCCGGTGCGCGGCTCGCCGAGGCGGTCTACCTCACCCAGGCGCAGGTGAACAGCGCCCGAGGGGATGCGGCGACCACGCTGCCGTCGCATTTCGAGCGCCCGTCGCACTGGGGCGGCTAGCCCGCCGGGTCAGAGGCTGCGGGGGCCGCCCAGCGACTCGTCGCCGCCCTCGTCGTCGAAGCCGAGGGCCTCGACGACCTCGCGGCCGAGGAGGTGCGCGCCGCTCCAGCCCTCGATGACGCACCGGGGGAACGCCTCGCGGTCCGGCGAGCCGAGCCATGCGGCCGCCGCCTCGCGGGCCCACGCCTCGGAGGCGTACACGCCGATGATCTCGGTGCGGTCGTCCCACGGCGTCGCGGTCGAGAGGACGAAGTGGTCACCGTTCACGATCGGATCTCCTCCGGCACTCGGGGTTCAGCGACCCCGTGGGAGTGCGGGACCGGACCGGACGCTACCCGCGGGCGGGGGAGCGCGTCTCCGGGGTCGACACGAGCGCGGATGAAGGCTACGGGAACGTCGAGCGCGGCGCGATCACCCGATGGTCCCACGCAGGCGGGCGTTCAGCCCACCCAGAGCCGTCGCGATCTCGTTCTCGTCACTTCCGGGGAGGAGGGCGCCGCCCTGCTCGAGGCCGTGGCGCAGGGCCTCGACCTCCTCAGGGGGGAGGCCGCCGCTGTCGAGGAGGGCCTGGAGGGCGGCGAGGATGCCGACGAGGGCGACGGCGTCGTCCAGGTCGAGGGGGCGGACGCAGGACTTGTCCATGTCATCGCTCCTGTTCGGGTCAGGGGTTCGGGGG
>NZ_PSVZ01000041.1:0-11238 GCF_002932315.1 Rathayibacter sp. AY1C9 | reverse complement strand
GTGCGCGGCGGGGTGCGGAGGTGCGCGGCGGGGTGCGGAGGAGCGCACCGGCACTCGGCGCACCCCTCCGCGGTCAGGCGACTCCGCGGTCAGCTCAGCTCCGCCGCGACGTCGGCGATGACCCGCGCGACCTCCTCCGGGTGCGAGCGCATCACCAGGTGCGGCGCGTCGAGCTCGACGACCGAGCGCACGCCCGCCCGCCGGTAGCCGAACCGCTCGACGTCCGGATTGATCGTCCGGTCCGCGGCCGCGACGACGCCCCAGCTCGGCCGGGTCCGCCAGGCGGCGACGGGAGCGGCCTCACCGAAGGCCAGAGCGGCGAGCGGGCGCTGGCCGACCGCGAGCACGGCCGCCTCGGCCGGATCGATCCCGGCCGCGAACACCTCCGGGAACGCCGACACCGCGACCGACACGTCCGTGCCCGGCTCCGCTCCGTCGATCGGGAACGGGGTGTAGACGAGGTTCGCCGGCAGGTCGGAGTCGGGGAAGGCTCCCTGCAGCTGCCCGAGGCTCTCCCCCTCCTCGAGCGCGTAGGCCGCGAGGTAGACGAGGCCGACCACGTTCCCGGCGGCGCCCGCCACCGTGATCACGGCGCCGCCGTAGGAGTGGCCCGCCAGCAGGACCGGCCCGTCGAGCTGCTCCACGAAGGAGCGGAGGTACTCCGCGTCGCCCAGCAGGCTGCGGTTCGGCACGGCCGGGACGCGCACGGCGTGGCCGGCGTCGAGCAGGATCCGCGTGACCGGGGCGAAGCTCGCGGCGTCGGCGAACGCTCCGTGGACGAGGACGATGGTGGGTGCGGTCATGGGGCTGTCCTTCCGGTCGGGCGGCGGTCCGGCAGCCGGCTGCGCAGCCGATCCGGACCCGGGCCGAACCTAGGACGGCGGACGGCGCGCGTCGTGACCCCGCGACTCCCCTGCCGACCGGGCGGCCGCCTGTCGCCCGCCCGAGGACACGCTCCAGCGCTCGTCCCGCCCGCTCACGGCGGGCCCGGCCCGCTGCAGCGTCCGCGTCCTGGTCCCGGCGGGGTCACCCTTCGACGGCTGGACCGCCCGGGATCGCGGCGCGGTCGGCCGGCGGGCTCTCCGGCCGGATCGCCGGCGACAGCGGCGGATCGGCACGCGGACTCCCGCGGCCCGAGACCCGGGCCGCGGCGCCTCAGCTCGCGAACTCCTCCGGCCAGCCCAGCGCGGCCAGCGACCGGCGCACGCGCTCGATGTCCTCCTCCGAGGGCAGCTCCGAGGTCACTCCGGCGATCGCTGTGCCGACGTCCGCGCGGGAGGCGGGCGCGTCGGCGGCGAGACCGGCGGCCACCTCGGCCACCTCCTCGTCGCTCAGACGGCGGCGGAGGAGCGCCAGCAGCGGCACGAAGTCCTGCTCGGGCAGCCCGGCCGGATAGCCGGTGCGCAGCCAGCGGACGATGCGCGCGACCAGGCCCTCGCGGGTGTCCGGCTCGGCCAACGACTCCGGGCCCGCCAGCGGCCAGCCCGCGCTCGCGAGCCGCGAGGAGACGCGGGCGACGTCCTCGGGCAGCGCCGGTCCGAGCAGCAGCTGCTCGATCCGCTCGCGCACGACGGCTCGCGAGACGACCGTCTCGGCCCGCTCCGACTCCGACAGGAGCCGCGCGACGACCTGCTCGACCTCGTCCGTCGTGAGGCTGCGGCGCAGCAGGCCCAGCAGCGGCAGGTAGTCCTGCTCCGGCACGCCGGACGGGTAGCCCGCGCGCAGCCAGCCGACCACGCGGGCGACGATCCCCTCCCGCGCCGCGATCGGATCGGTCGAGGCCATGCTCAGCCCTTGGGCACGAAGGTCGGGATCACGTGCTCGAAGCTCACCGACTGGCCGAGGCCCGTCGCGATGATGACGCTCAGGCCGATCACGACGGAGCCGACGACGAGGGCGAAGCAGAGCACGCCGATCCCGCGCAGCACCGGGGCGGGCAGACCGCTCCGGACCGCGCGGGCGTCGGACCCGCCCGAGGCGGGAGCACCGGCGGCGACGGCGAAGGAGCGGACGCCGACGGCGAAGAGCACGGGCAGGCCTGCTCCGAGGAGCACGGCGACGAGGGCCACCTGGCCGGCGGCGGAGAGGAAGAGGGAGAGCACGGTGCGGATCCTTTCGCTCAGACGCCGGCGGTCTCGGGCGCGGGGCGTGCCGCCGCGTCCTGCCACTCGTCGTTGACGTTGTGCGCGCCGATGCTGTCGCGGCGCGAGCGGATGTAGATGAGGGAGGCGACGGCGACGAGGATCGCGGCCATCAGGAGGCCGCCGGCCGCGCCTCCGACGAGGTGGCCGATCCACCACATCACGGCGCCGACGAGGGCGGCGGCCGGGAGCGTGATGACCCAGGCGATCACCATGCGCAGCGCCACGCGCCAGCGCACCTGCGCTCCGGGGCGGCCGACTCCGGAGCCGAGGATCGAGCCGGTCGCGACGTGGGTGGTCGAGAGGGCGAAGCCGAGGTGGCTGGAGGCGAGGATGACCGCGGCGGAGGCGCTCTCGGCGGCCATGCCCTGCGGGGTGTCGATCTCGACGAGGCCCTTGCCGACGGTGCGGATGATCCGCCAGCCGCCGATGTAGGTGCCGAGCGAGATGGCCAGCGCGCAGCTGAGCTTGACCCAGAAGGGGACCGACTCGGTGTCGCTCCAGCCGCCGGCCGCGATCAGCGCGAGCGTGATCACTCCCATGGTCTTCTGCGCGTCGTTGGTGCCGTGCGCGAGCGAGACCAGGGAGGCGCTGCCGATCTGGCCGAAGCGGAAGCCGCGGTGGAGGCTCTTCTCGGCGAGGTTGCCGATCACCCGGAAGACGAGCCAGGTGCCGATCGCCGCGACCGCTCCGGCGAGCACGGGCGACATCAGCGCCGGGAGGATCACCTTGCCGACGACGCCGTCGAGCTTCGTGCCGTCGCCGGCCCAGTTCACGCCGTTGAGGCCGAGGCCCGCGAGAGCGGAGCCGATCAGGCCGCCGAAGAGGGCGTGCGACGAGCTCGAGGGCAGGCCGAGCAGCCAGGTCAGCAGGTTCCAGACGATGCCGCCGATGAGGCCGGCCAGCACGATCAGCAGCAGAGCCGAACCGCCGTCCTCGAGCAGCGCCGGATCGGGTGCGCCCGAGGAGTCCTGGATCTTCACGACCGCGTTGGTGACGGTCAGCGCCACCTCGATGCTGAGGAACGCACCGACGAGGTTCAGCGACGCCGAGAGGGCGACGGCGGTGCGGGGCTTCAGGGCACCGGTCGCGATGGACGTGGCCATCGCGTTCGCCGTGTCATGGAAGCCGTTGGTGAAGTCGAAGGCGAGGGCCGTGACGACGACGAGCGCGAGCAGGATGAAGGGATCCACGCAGACATGATGCTCCCGCGGCGGGAGGCGTTCCGGCGTGGTCGCGAGGCTTCACCTGCTGTTCACCTCGCGGGGCACGCCCGCCCGAGTACCCTGTGCGGATTCTCAGGCGGGCGGCGCATCGGTGGGTGCGATTCACCTGAGTCCGCACCGGCATGCGGCGCTCAGACGGGTGCGCTCAGGAGGCCGAGCGCGGCATCGGCGGGGTGAGGTCCGGGGTGTGCGCGGGGTCGGAGTCGGGGGCCGGCTCCGGCTGTGCGGCGGACCCGGCCGCGGCACCGGCGTCCTCGGCGGACTCCTGATCCTCGGCGGGCTCCTGCGAGCCGGGAAGCGGCGGGGTGAGGTCGAGGGCGCCGACCGCCGGCTCGGCGGCGTGCTTCGGCGTGGTCGGGCGGTTCTCGGTCGCGGCCGCCTTCTTCGCCGCCTTCTCCTGGGTGCGCTTGAGCTTCTCGGTCTGCTCGGCCAGCTTGCGGGCCTTCTTGCGCAGCTTCTTGCTGGAGTCGCGGACCGCCTCGTGCGCCGCGCGCACCGACTTCTCGGCCTTCTTCAGCGCCTTCTTCGCGCGCTTCTGCGCCGCCTTGTCGCGTGCGTCCCTGTCCTTGCCGGTCCCGGCCATGTCCGCTCCTCCGCTCGTCGACCGCTCCGGCCGACTCCCCCACGCTACCGAGCGGCACCCGCCCCGCGAACCCGCTGGCGAGCGCGCCCGGGCCGCGCTAGGCGCGCGGGCGGCGGCCGTTCTGCGCCCGTGCCGTCCCGCCTCCCCTTCCCCCTGGTCGCCGCCTCTCCTCCTTTCTCCTCGGCTCTCGCTTCAGCCCTGCGGTGCCGTTCGCGGCTGGGAGTCGCGGGCGAGTCGACCCCGCGACGGGCGCGGGTTCGGCAGGCTGGGGGCATGGTCTTCCAGCACGATCCCGGCGGCTACCAGGGCCGCGCCGGCCTCCGGCGTCCCGTGCGCGGGCCCAGGCGCGACAAGTGGATGTGGTGGCGCCTGGGCTCCGGAGTCGCGGCGACGGTCGCCGGTGTGATCGCCCTGCTGGTCTTCACCGCCGACCGCTGAGCAAGCCCACCGGCGACCCGGCGCACCCCCGCCGCTCCGGATCGAGAGCCGATCGATGCGCTCAACCGCTTGACTCCGGAGGTTTCTCTCAGGTCGGATCCGGCGGAACGCGGGTAGTTTGGAGGGTCGCATCGGCTTAGCCGTGCGATCAGCCCCACTGCCCCACCCGGCGCTCGCCTCCCCCCTCGAGCGTCGGCAGACCTGGAACCTCCTCTGCATGCACCGTTCGTCACGCGCCTCGACTCCCACCCCCGCAGGAGCCGAGACCGGCAGTCCGTCCGCCCTCCCGACCCGTCGCTCGCTCCGTGAGCAGGAGTCCCGCAGCCGCCGCCCCTCGCGCGGCCCGTCGCGCCCCCGAGTCTCCGCAGTCGCCGCGATGACCCTCGTGGCCGGCATCGCGATCACCTCGACGATGCCCGCGTTCGCCGTGGGCGGCACCGCCGACTCCGAGCTGACCCGCGACACGGCCACCGCCGTCGCCGCGGCCCGCCCGCAGAGCTTCGTGGCGGCCGGAGTCGTGCAGCAGAGCGTCACCCGCGACGCCTTCGCCGCCGAGGCCAAGCCCGAGGTCCTCGTGCCCACCGCGTCCCTCGACGCGATCACCGCCACCTCCGGCGAGTCGACCGCGGCCGCCGCGGGAGCGTCCGGAGCGTGGGTCGTCCCGATCTCCGGCCACATCAGCAGCAGCTACGGCCCCCGCCCCGACGCGCCGGTCGCCGGCGTGAACCTGTTCCACAAGGGCACCGATCTCGCCGGCGCCTGCGGCACGCCCGTCCTCGCGGCCTCCAGCGGCACCGTCGAGGAGGCGTCGTACCAGGGCAGCTACGGCAACTGGATCCTGCTCGACAACGGCGGCGGCATCGAGACCGGCTACGCCCACAACAGCGAGCTGATGGTGTCGGTCGGCGAGACCGTCACCGTCGGCCAGGTCATCGCGCTGCGCGGCTCGACCGGCGCCTCGACCGGCTGCCACCTGCACTTCGAGACGCGGGTCGACGGCGAGGCGGTCGACGCCGTGCCGTTCATGGCCGAGCTCGGCGTCCCGATCGGCTGACGCCCCGGGCGACTCGAGAACCCGGACGTCGCGGTGGCCGCTCTCGACCACCGCGACTTCTGCGTTCTCGGAGGGCGCGGACCGGCGTCAGTGCCCGGGGACCGTTCGCGCCCCGGTCGAGACGGCGGCCGACCAGTGCGCGTCGTCCGGCACCGTCGTCACCCTGATCTCGGCGTCCTGCTCGACGGCGATCTGCATGGTGCCCGTGTTGCCGCCTCCCGTGCCGGTGCGGGTCGTGCTCGGGCTGTAGACGCACGACGATCCGCTCGTCATCAGGCCGACGACCTCGATCGTCACCTCGGCGTCCTCGGTGTCGCAGGCGACCGAGACGGTGATGTGCAGCGGGTCGCCGCTGAGATACACGCTCTGCGGATCGACGGGGCCGACCTGGTCGGTCCACCGCACGGCGGCGGTCGCTCCCTCGGGCAGCGTCACGGGCCCGAGCGGAGCGTCGGTGGGCGTCGCGGTCGGAGCGGCGGTCGCCGGAGCAGCGGTGCCGGGAACGGCGGGTGTCGCCTCCTCCGCCTGGTCGGCGCCGCTCGTGCAGCCGCTCAGAGCGAGCGCCGCGAGCAGTGCCGAGGCGCCCAGCGCGGTCGCGCGCCGTCCCGCCCGGAGCTCCGTCGCCCGGCGCGGAGCGGTCGTTCTCGTGGTGTCCATGGTGGTTCCCCCTGTCCACTGGCGCCCCTCCGGTCTACCCGAGCCCGCGCGGCCGCGGACCGCACTCTGCGGCGGTTGCCAGGGTCGGGAGCCGTGCTGCGGATCGATGGGGAGCTCCTCCGTACCGGCGCGGCGGCCCGTCGATCCGCTCGGGTGCCGCGGATGATCGGCACCGGGCGGATCCGACGCCCGCCGCACCCGGCGCACCCCGCCGAGCCGCCCCTCTGCACCCGGAAGGCACCGCCATGATCGCCTCGAACACCTACCCCTTCGCCGGACGCACCGTCCTGATCACCGGAGCCGGCTCCGGCATCGGCCGCTCCATCGCACGCGCCTTCCTCGAGCAGGGCGCAAGCGTCGCGGTCGCCGGGCGCACCCCCGCCACGCTCGAGGAGACCGTCGCCGGCTTCCCGGCCGAGCGCGTCCTGGTCGTGCCCACCGACGTCTCGGTCCGAGCCGAGGTCGACGCGCTCGTCGAGGGCACCGTCGCGAGGTTCGGCGGGATCGACGTCCTCGTGAACAACGCGGCCGGCCACCTCGGCGGCCCGATCGAGGAGGTGGAGGACGACGCCTGGCGCTCGCTCTTCGCGACGAACATCGACGCCCTCTTCTACGCGGTGAAGGCGGCGCTCCCCCACCTCAAGGCGAGCCGCGGCAACATCGTCGTCGTCTCCTCCGTGTCGGGCATCCGCGGCGACTGGGGTCAGGCCGCCTACAACGCGACCAAGGGCGCGATCACGACGTTCGTGCAGTCGCTGGCCCTCGACTTCGGCGCGCACGGGGTGCGGGTCAACGCCGTCGCCCCCGCCTTCACGCAGACGCCGCTGACCGAGTCGATGGCCTCGACCCCCGAGGAGCTCGCGCCCTTCATCGACCGCATCGCCCTCGGACGCCCCGGGCAGCCGGACGACATCGCCCCGCCGGTGCTGTTCCTCGCCAGCGCGGACGCGGCGTACATCACCGGCGCGATCCTGGCCGTGGACGGCGGGACGAGCGCCTCGACGGGGCAGCCGCACCTGTAGGCGGGCGAGCGGCGGATCGGCGGCGACTCGGCGACTCGCCTGCTCGGCCGGGGCGGCTCGGTCGCCCGGAAGCGGCGGCCAGGCGAATCGGGGTCGGGGGGGGGGCGGCGGCTCTGCCCAGAACCCGAGTGCTCGCGTCGGATCCTGCGGCCCCGCTCGCGAGGGTCCACCGGGCTCGACTGCGGGCGCCCGCAGCCCGGATCACTCCATCCCTGACCGCGCACTCAGACTCAACCGACACCTGTGGAGTATCGTGGAGCCAATTGCATGCAGACGCATGGATACGGACTCGCCGACCACTCGGCCTCCGAGCCCATCCCTCTTCGAGCAGGAGTCGTCATGACCACCACCAGCACCCGCTTCACCGACCGCGTCGTCCTCATCACCGGAGGTGGATCCGGCCTGGGCCGCGCCGCAGCCGTCCGCCTCGCCCAGGAGGGCGCGAAGCTCGCCCTCGTCGACATCTCCGAGCAGGGCCTCGCCGCCACGGTCGACGTCCTGCCCGAGGGCACCGAGTCGATCACCGTCCTCGCCGACGTGTCGAAGGAGGCGGACGTGGACGCCTATGTCGCGCGCACCCTCGAGGCCTTCGGCCGGATCGACGGCTTCTTCAACAACGCCGGCATCGAGGGCCGCCAGAACCTCACCGAGGACTTCACGGCCGACGAGTTCGACAAGGTCGTCGCGATCAACCTCCGCGGCGTGTTCCTCGGCCTCGAGAAGGTGCTGAAGGTGATGCGCGAGCAGGGCTCGGGCATGGTCGTCAACACCGCGAGCGTCGGCGGCATCACCGCGATCGGCAACCAGTCCGGCTACGCGGCCGCCAAGCACGGCGTCGTCGGCCTCACCCGCAACTCCGCGATCGAGTACGGCGAGTTCGGCATCCGCATCAACGCGATCGCGCCCGGGGCCATCTGGACCCCGATGGTCGAGAACTCGATGAAGCAGCTCGACCCGCAGAACCCGCGCAAGGCGGCCGAGGAGTTGATCCAGGTCAACCCGACCAAGCGCTACGGCGAGGCCGACGAGATCGCCTCGGTCGTCGCCTTCCTCCTCTCGGACGACGCCTCGTACGTGAACGCGACCGTCCTCCCGATCGACGGCGGTCAGTCCATCAAGTACTGAGGTCCCGCGGAGGGAGCGCCTGCTGCGGCGGGCGGGCCCTCCGCTCTCCCGGGCCGCGTATGGCGGGCGGCCCCTCCGCTGAGCCAGGCCGTAGCCGGCTCCACCGCTTCCCCCTCGCCCTCCGCTCGTCGGCTCGGCAGGAGGATCCGCCCGGCCGCTCCTCCACAGGCGCCTCCGGCGATGTGCCTCCCCACCGGGCCTCCCCCACGCAGCACCCGGCACCGCGGCGGGAGCAGAATGGGGTCGGTCCCGCCAGCGGCCGGACCTCGACCGCTACGGAGACATGCATGAACCCCACCGGGAGCTTCCGCGCCGCCCGCGACGCCCTCCTGCAGCACCGCACCGATGCGGTCGCCGCGAACGAGGCCTTCCAGTGGCCGGACGTCGGGCCCCGCTTCAACTGGGCGGTGGACTGGTTCGACGCGATCGCCATCGGCAACGAGCGCCCCGCCCTCTGGATCGTGGAGGAGGACGGCTCCGAGGAGACGTACTCCTTCGACCGGATGCGCTGGCGCTCCGACGAGGTCGCCGCCTGGCTCCACTCGGTCGGCGTCGAGCAGGGCGATCACGTGATGCTCATGCTCGGCAACCGCCTCGAGCTGTGGGAGTCGATGCTCGCGATCATGAAGCTCGGCGCGGTCATCCTCCCCACGACGACCCTGCTCTCACCCGCCGATCTGGCCGACCGCCTCGAGCGCGGCGAGGTCGCGCACGTCATCGCGGACGCCTCCGAGACAGCCAAGTTCGACGAGATGGAGGGCGGCTTCGGCCGCATCGCGGTCGGCGGCGCCGTCGAGGGCTGGCTCGACTACGCCGACTCGCTCGAGCCCTTCGGCATCAGCCCGACCGTGGTCGTCCAGAGCTCCGATCCGTGCCTGATCTACTTCACCTCCGGCACCACCTCGAAGCCCAAGATGGTCGTGCACACGCACGAGTCGTACCCCGTGGGGCACCTCAGCACGGTGTACTGGCTCGGCGTGCAGCCGGGCGACGTGCACATGGCGATCAGCTCGCCGGGCTGGGGCAAGCACGCGTGGAGCTGCTTCTTCGCGCCGTGGAACGCCGAGGCGACGGTGTTCGTCTACAACTACAGCCGCTTCTCCCCCGCCGCTCTGCACCAGCAGCTCGACCGGGCCGAGGTCACCACGTTCTGCGCGCCGCCGACCGTGTGGCGGATGCTGATCCAGTCGGCGCTGGGAGCGAAGCCGCGCGCGCTGACAGAGATCCTCTCGGCGGGCGAGCCGCTCAACCCCGAGGTCATCGCGACCGTCGAGCGGGAGTGGGGACTCACCATCCGCGACGGCTACGGCCAGACCGAGACCACCGCGATCATCGCGAACCCGCCCGGCGCCCCCGTGGTCCCCGGAGCGATGGGCCGCGCGCTGCCCGGCGTCGCCATCGCCCTCGTCGATCCGCTGACCGGCGAGCCCGCCTCCACCGGCGAGATCTGCCTCGATCTCTCCGTCGAACCCGTCAACCTGATGTCCGGCTACCTCGGCGACGAGGACCGCACCGAGCGCGCCCGCGCCGACGGCTACTTCCACACCGGCGACGTGGCGGTCCGCGCGGTCGACGGCACGATCACCTTCGTGGGCCGCACCGACGACATCTTCAAGTCCTCCGACTTCAAGATCTCGCCGTTCGAGGTCGAGAGCGTGCTGCTGCAGCACCCCGCCGTCGCCGAGTCCGCGGTGGTGCCGGCTCCGGACGAGGTGCGCCACAGCGTGGTGAAGGCGTACGTCGCCCTCGCCGAGGGCTGGGAGCCGACCGCCGAGACGGCGAGCGCGATCTTCGCCCATACCCGCGAGCTGCTCTCCTCCTTCGAGCGGGTGCGGCGCCTCGAGTTCCACCCCCTGCCCAAGACGATCTCGGGCAAGATCCGCCGCGTCGAGCTGCGCGAGCGCGAGGAGGAGGCGTTCCGCCGCGGCGAGGAGATCCCCACGGAGTGGCGCGCCGACCGCCTCTAGGTGCGGGGGCCCTCGTCCGCCGGGGCACCACCGGGACCGCCGAAGCACCGCTGAGACGGCGGCGCCTCGGCGGGGCGGTGGTGTCTCGAGGGGATGCGGTGGGCCGGGACGCCGGCCGCCGGTGACCAGCGGGAGCGGGAGCCGTCAGCGCGGAACCAGCGCGGCGTCGGCGGCGTCCGGATCAGAGGCCGGCGATCAGCTCGGCGTCAGCGCGGGAGTACAGCGATCAGCTCGCCGTGGTCGCGGACGCCGGGGGCGCTGCGGCGGAGCGAGTGGGTCACCTCGAGGCAGGCCTGCTCGGCGAGGGCGCGCATCTCGGCGAGCGGATGGAACCACGCCGGTGCGACGGCGTGCGCGAACGCCTCCGTGCGCGGCCCTTCGAAGAAGCCGATCAGCAGGCTTCCGCCCGGTCGGAGGTGCGCGGCGAGCGCCGCGACCGCGCCGGGCAGCTCCGCCGGTGGCAGGTGGATGAGCGAGTACCACGCGAGAACGCCCCCGAGGCCGTCGACGTCGAGCTCGAGCGCCGAGCCGAGCCGGAACGGGACGTCCGGGAACCGCGCTCGAGCCAGCGCGACGAACTCCGGCACCGGGTCGACGCCGACCGCGGCGGCTCCGCGGCGCTGGAGGAACTCCGTCCAGTGCCCGGGCCCGCAGCCCACGTCGGCGACCGTGCCCTCCAGCCCGTCGGCCCACGACCCGATCAGCTCGCGATCGGCCGCGGGCCCCGCGTCGACCGATCCGAGCAGCGCCGCGTACTCCTCCGCCCGCGCGCCGTACGCGTCCCGCACCTCGTCCATCCGGTGAGCGTAGGCCGTCTCGAAACGGCGCGCAGCGGGCACTCGGAGGCGCGTGGCACGTTCCGCGGTGCCGTTGGCACAGCTCGGCGGCACGGTCCACTGGCGCGTTCTGACGTTCTGGCGCGCCTGCCTCGTGAGCGTTCGCGCCCGGCCTCCCGAGTCGCTCCGCGAGGACGGATCATCGAGGTGCCGCGCCCCGTCCCCGCCCCGAAGGAGACCCGATGACCC
>NZ_PSVZ01000040.1:0-11924 GCF_002932315.1 Rathayibacter sp. AY1C9 | reverse complement strand
GCGATGCTCCGAAGCCCGGCTTCGACCTCGTCAGGACCCGAACCCGGCTCCCGTCGGCTCCTCGGCGTTCCGGATGACGGTGAGCAGGAGGTCGTTCAGCTGCTGGGCGGCGGGGGCGCTCAGGCCGACGTCACTGAGGTCGTTGGTCGCGAGCGCGACCGCGCGCGCCGCGGTGAGGACGCGCTCCCCGTCGGCGGTCGTACGGATGGGTGTGCGTCGGCCCTTCCCGCGGACTCCGACACGCTCGATCAGCCCTCGCCGCTCCATGCCGTCGAGGACCTCGGACATCGACCTCGACGCGGCCGAGCGCCGGGGAGGCGTCCCCCTGCAGTCCGGCGACGCGCTCGTCGTCCGCAGCGGGTGGGGCTTCTCCTGGGACTCGGAGGAGCAGGCCCCCGGCATGACCGTCGACGCCGTGACCTGGATGCACGAGCGGGGCGTAGCGCTCTACGCGGGGGACGTCGGCGACAGCTTCCCCCCTCACGATCCCGAGATGCCGATGCACATGGTCGCGCTCGCACGGCTGGGCATGCCCCTCATCGACAGTGCGGACGTGGAGCAGCTCGCCGTGGTCTGCGCCGAGCTGTCCCGCTGGTCGTTCCTGCTCAGCGTGGCCCCACCGCGCCTGCTCGGGCTCACCGGCGTTCCGGTCAATCCGATCGCCGTCTTCTGAGGTGCGGCGCCGCCGCCCCGCGGATCGCCGCCGAGGACCCGCCGCTCGCCCCTCAGCGGCTGAGGAGGGCCACGAGGTCGGTCGCGATGCGGTGCTCGACGTCGGCTGGGACGGGCTGCACGGCGGCGTCGAGGTCCGCGGTGACGACGGCGGCGAGGCTCCGTGCCTGAAGGGTCAGGCCGAGGTCCATCGCCTGGATCGGGTTGCCGCCGGCCGCCGTGAGGTTGATCATCCGGCCGTTCTCGAGGCGGACGATCCGCTTGCCGTTCTTCAGGCGGATGCCCTGCCGGCGCTGGCCGTCGGCGAACTCGGTGGTCGACTCCGTGGCGGCCGCGAGGGCGTCCTCGTCGATCTCCCACGGGAAGTGGCCGACGCCCGCGATCACGGCGCCGTCGGCGAAGGCGTCGATCTCCGCCGCGCCGATGACGCCGGGTGCTCCGGTGGCGGTGAAGACGAACTGCGCGTCCGAGAGGACGTCGGCGACGGGTCCGACGCGGTGGCCGCGGAGGATCGCCTGCAGCGAGCGGATCGGGTCGACGTCGGCGACGGAGACCCGCGCTCCGAGCTGCGAGAGGGTGTCGGCGACCCCGCGCCCGCACGGGCCGTAGCCGATGACCGCGGCGCGGGTGCCCGGGATCATGAGGTTCGTGGCGTTCATGAAGCCCTGGACGACGCTCTGGCCGACCCCGTACTCGTTCTCGACGATCAGCTTGAGGGGCGAGTCGTTGATGACGACGACCGGTCGCGGGAGGGTCGCGCTGTTCTCCCGCAGGCGGATGCCGCCGGTGGTGGTCTCCTCGGTGCCGCCGAGGTAGTGGTCCGGGACGCCCGAGTTGATGAGCCGGAGAGTCAGGTCGGCGCCGTTGTCGAGGGTGAGATCGGGATCGTGCTCGAGCACCTTCTCGATGTTGCGGAGGTGCTCCGCCTCGCCGTCGCTCTGCTTCGTGTGCACGTGCACGCCGAGGGCGCGGAGGTCGTCGGCGACGTCGTCCTTCGTGGTTCCGGGCGAGCCCGTCAGAGCGATGTCCATTCCGGCCTCGACGAGGAGCGACACGAGGGCGGCGGTCTTGGGCTCGACGTGGAGGCAGATCGCCAGCTTCTTCCCGGAGAGCACCGGAGCGAGCTCCCGGACCGCCTGCGCGGTGAGGGGCATGTGGTCGAGAGCCCAGCGGCTCGCCGGGTGGGAGAGGGAGAAGGTCATGGCGTGTCCTGTCTGGAGTGGGTACGTGGGCGTCGAGTGGGGGCGTCGTGTGGCCGGCGGCGCGGGAGTCGCGTCAGGGCGCTCGGCCCCCGGCGGGCTGCCGCCGCGCCCGGCGTCGCGCGTGCGTCGAGTGCGCGGTCCTGCACGCGACGTCCTGAGGAGGCCGATCGCCGGGGACGGCCGCGAGGCCTCGCGCTCCCCTGATCTCCGCGCGACGGAACCTGAGGCGCGTCTCTTCACGGCGGGCCGAGGTCGGCACTGCTCGGATCGTCGTCGGTGAGGACACCAGCCCAGTCTGTCGACCCGGACGCGCCCTCGCTCGGATGATCGTGCTCGGCGGCAGCACCTCGGGAGAGGTCGACCTGTCGTGCGGTGACATCCCGCGCGGACCGACAGGCGCGCCGCGTCCGCTCACCCTCCGGTGACTGGGCGAGGGGCATCGAAGAAGAGGTAGGACACGAGAGGATCGCGTGATGCTGGAACCACGCGGAGGCTCGGTCGCGAGCGCGGCCCGACGGAGCGCCACCGCTACCCTGACGCCATGCGCCGCAGTCTCGACGACCCTCTTCGGAACCGCGTCCGCACCGGCTCTCCGTCCGTCGCGTCCGCCTGATGGAGCGGCGACGGACGGACCGCTCGGAGCCGGTTCGCGAGTTCCGGCCCTCGAGGGCCCGGCAGAAGAACGAGTCGCGACGGCTGAGGCCCGTCGCCGTCCTCCCCGCGCTGGTCCTGCTGGCGGGGAGCGTCTGGGGAGTCGTGGTCGCCGACGACCGCGGTGCGGCGCTGGCCGTTTACCTCGGGCTGTTCGGCTTCGCCACCGTGGTGGCTCTGGTGATCGTCGGAGTGCTGGCGCTCCGCAATCGGCGGTTCCTCGCCACCGCGTCGCTCCGGATCTCGGACCGGGCGATCGAGTGCACGGACGCTCGAGGCAGGGTCGTGACCTTCGAGCGGGCCGACCCGTCGGTGAAGGCGCTGCTCGCATGGGTGCCCGCCGGCCCCAACAGTGAGGGGATCGATCTGCCGCCGTCGCTCATCCTGTTCTTGTCGGACGGAAGCCGGTCGCTGCGGCTCCGCGGGGCGGACTGGGAGCTCGAGGATCTGCGGGCCGTCGTCGCCGCCGTGACGACACCGCTCTCGCCGGCGGCGCGTGGCGTGCACACCGGTAGCCGGAGCGTGTGGGCGCGCCTGACCGGAGCCGCTCGTCGGCGGAAGATCGAGGCGCCGCCCGTCGCGGAGAAGACGCTCGGCCCCGCCGAGATCAACGAGCTGATCCCCGGGACGATGAGCTTCCGCGAGACCCGTCCGCTGACGTTCGCCCTCCTGATCGGGTTCGGCTCGGTGGCTCTCGTGCTGGGCCTCGTCGTCGGCGTCGCCGTCGTGGTGGTGCCCGGGTAGCGGAGGAATTCGGCGCCGTGCCGGGGACCGCTGGGCGGGAGACGCGGGCGACGGGCCCACGCTCCCGACCGGCGACCTCTCCGGGGCGATCCTGCCCGCGCCCTAGGCTCCACGCATGACACTCACCCAGGACTCCGGTTGGATCTGGTTCGGACTCGCGATCGTCACCGCCGGTCTGGCCGAGCAGAAGGGCCGCTCGCGCTGGCGCTGGTTCGTGCTGGGGCTGCTGCTCGGGCCGATCGCGACGGCCCTCGTCGTGCTGTGGGCGCGACCGGAGGGCGGAGTGGCGACGGACGTGCGCTGGAACTTCGCGATCGGCGCCGGCGTCGCCGCGGCGGCGCTCGTCCTCGTCGCCGTGACCTCGGCCCTCTGGCTGCTGCTCATCCCTGCGGCGATCGCGGCGCTCGCCGCCGGTCTGCTCGCCTGGCTGAGCCGCCGCGTCCCCTACGAGGATCTGCCCCGCTGACGACCGCTAGAGGCTGGTCGAGCATCGGAACTCGAGATCTCGCGGCCCGAGGCGGCAGGCGCGTCACTCCTCGGACAGGGTCGATGACCTCGCGAGAGTCTGCCGGCCGCGGCGTCAGCGTTCCGGCCAGGCCTCCCACACTCGACTGAAGGGCGCGGTCAGCTGCTGCCCGTCGTGGCCGATCCTGTGATGCACCCCCACGTCGTTGCTGTAGCCGCTCGACCAGCCGAGCTCACTGCCGCTCCCGATGCGGTAGCCGACGATGATGCCGTCCTTGCCGGCGGCGATGCTCTCCTCGTAGCGGCCCGCGACGACGTCGAAGACGCTGCGCTCGAGGTCGTCCGCGAGGGCGGTCCATTCGTCGTCGCAGGCGTCGCATCCGCAGACGGGGTAGTTGAAGCGGTGCAGTGCTCCGGCGTGGAGGAGGACGCCGGGGAAGACGGTCCAGACGATCGTCAGAGGTGCGGCGTCGACCGCCCGCGGCGTCACGCGGACGGCGCGGGCGGCCCAGGAGATCTCCGCTTCGTCTCGTGAGGCCAGGGCCGGGTCGTCCTCGACCGTGACGTCGTAGGTGCGCTCGAGGTGCTCGAGCAGGGCGTCCGCGACGGTGTGCAGCGGCTGGAAACGCTCGAGATCGCTCGTGACGGAGTAGCTCTCGTCCGGAGGCGACTCACCCAGCCAGCGAGTGCCGTAGGGGATGGGTCGGCCGTCCTCGCCGATGAAGACGCGGTCCGCGACAGCCGGTCGAGCGTAGTCCGTCATGGACGAGAGGGTACGACGCGAGCCGTCCCGCCGTCGGCCGCTGAATTTCCGGTGACAGCTCACGGACGAGGAATCCGTAGCTGGAGTCCACCAACCATCGAGGTTGACGTCTTGGTCGTCAGAAGTCCCCGCCAGAACGGTTTGCAGCGTCTCGCAGACTTCGTTCGATGCCATTCCATTCCATGCCATGCCAGGCGACGGGGCCGGTGTCGGGAAGCTCGACCGGCCGGTTCGAGCCCCTATCGGATGGAACGATTAGGCGGTCACCTCCGTCGAGCTGAGCGTCCAGAGCTGATCGATTCTGGTGACCCGACCGGTGGGACGAGTCCAGACCGAATGTGAGTCGTCCCTCGTCGCGGCGGCTTAGCTGTTGAACTGCAGTCGGATCTGCCAGCTACCACCGGACGGGTGAGCGGCCCAGGTCTCGCTTCCGGGGCAGGTGTCTGAGCGGTGTTCGCGCTGAGTAGCCGCCGCCCTTCGTGTCCGCAAGCGAGTAATCCCATGTGCGTGGAGAGCGTTCCAGAGTCCTCGATCAGTAGCTGGACGCTCAACCTTGCTGGCGGGATACCCCTACTTTTTGCACGCCGTCTTGCGGTCAGCCTGCAGCTGGCGGGCGGCTTGGCCCTAGTCGGGAGCGGTTAGACGACCGAGCCGAGCGCGACCCTCCGCGAGCTTTCGTTGGTTCTCGGGATCGGCTATCCACTCAGCTCTGATGCGGCAAAGGTGACATGTCACCTCATCGAGAACGCTTGACGTCTGGTGTGGGCTGGTTGCGCCGCAAGGATAGAAGCCGCTGCGGCTCTCGAGGTGAACTTTCTGCATGCTTCCATTTTGAGTCCTCGAGCTACGAGCAGTTGATGCCACCACCTTCGGCCGTTGATCCGGCGACATGGACCGTCATGATCGTCCGCTACGAAGTTCCCGTCGGCGGGAGCTGGCGTGAGGACGTCGGCCTGTTCGATGTTCCTCGAGGTCAGCGCCTCTGAGACCGATTGTCTCGCGCGTCCACGGATCCTCGACGGTCGTGATGTCTTGAGGAACACTCCCGCGTCCCTCCCTCGGGACACTCGAACAGTCGATCCGACGGGGACCGCCTGAACCCGCCTCCCGCCTATCGGAGACGGGACTTTTCACCGTCGAAGCCGAGGTCACGCTGTTCACCTCGCGCCGCCGCCCCACCCAGCCGCACGTCCCCCTCCGGATACGCGTCGTGCGAGAAGCACAGCCGCACGCCCTCCGCCTCCACACGCTCGAGCAACTCGGACGTCCGCTCGTGCGCCCGCGCGTCGTCGCTGATGAACCGCGGCAGCCGGCGCAGGCGCCCGGACCAGCCGAGGAACTCCCGCCCCCACGCCGCGTCGCCGGCCACCAGCACGCGCCCCTCGACGAGCGCCCCCAGGTGCCCGCGCGCATGCCCCGGGAGCGGCACCACGAGCAGCGACCCGTCGCCGAACAGGTCGAATCCGGTCAGCCCCTTGATCGTCGTCGCGGGCTGCTCGTCCGCCACGATCCCGGCCGCGAACCACGGCGGCAGCAGCGCGCGGAAGATCCCCTCGCGCACGCGGTTCCGCCGCACGGAGGCGACCTGGCCCGACGACAGCACGAACGTCGCGTCCGGGAACCAGCGCACGCCGCCCACGTGGTCCGGGTGCAGGTGCGTGAGCACCACGAACTCGACGTCGGCCGGGGTCAGGCCGAGGGCGAGCAGCCGCTGGTCGACGGTCTCGTCGTCCGGCACCGTCGCGGGCAGGATGCGCTCGTACAGCCGTCCGACGAGGCCTGTCCCGCGGAACGTCGGCGGGTAGCCCGTGTCCACGAGCACCCGCCGGCCGCTCGCGTGCGTGTAGACGAAGACGTTCGAGGGGAAGACGCGGCGGGGGAGCCCCTTCCCGCGGAACACCCGGGACAGCGGGAAGACGGTGCTCCCGCACGCCATCACCTGCAGCGACGACTCAGCCACGCGTCCTCCTCAGGTGCTCGCCGACCCGGCGGATGCCCTCGGCCAGCGGCACGGTCGGCTCGTAGCCGAGCTCGGTCCGCGCCCGCGAGATGTCGAGGGTCTGCGCGTAGGCGAGGGTCGCCACGGTGTAGCGGGTGAACGGCGGCTCGCGGCCGGGCAGCAGCCGGTAGACCCGCTCCAGGATCTCGGCGAGCGCGGTCAGCACGCGCAGGTCCACCCGGATGAAGCGCGGCTCCTCGCCCATCGCGGCGAAGAAGCGCTCGAGGAGGTCGCCGAGCGGAGCGGGCTCGCCGTTGGTGATGTTGTAGACGCCGCCGTCGGCCACGGGAGCGTCGGCCGCCAGCACCAGCGCGTGCGCGGCGTTCTCGACGCAGGTGATGTCGACGGGGTTCCGGCCGCCGTCGAAGAGGGGGATGCCGCGGCGGCGACTGGCGGCGACGAAGCGGGGGAGGAGGCTGGGGTCGCCGACGCCGATCAGGCCGCGGGGGCGCAGGATCACGAGCTCGGGGATCCGGCCGGCGCGGTGCGCCTCCTGCAGCAGCCGCTCCGCCTCGATCTTGCTGCGGATGTAGAGGCTCATCCGGCTGCCGGCGTCGACCTCCTCCTCCCGCACCAGGTACTGGTGGCGGCGGGCGGAGTAGATGCTCGGCGAGGAGACGAAGACGAAGCGGCGGATCCCGCAGCGCTCGGCCAGCGCGATCATCGCCTCGGTCCCCGCGACGTTCGCGCGCTCGAACTCGCTCCACGTGCCCCACGGGCTCGAGAGAGCGGCGGCGTGCACGAGCACGTCGGCCTCGACGTCCGTCGCGCCCAGCTCGGCGAGGTCGGCGCGGAGGACCGTGGCGCCCTCCTCCTCCAGCCGCGCCAGCGCCTCGGGGGCGCGACCGGTGGCGAGCACGTCGTCGCCCGCGGCCAGGAACTCGCGCACCGCGTAGCCGCCGAGGAAGCCCGTCGCCCCGGTGATCAGCACGCGGCGCCGGCGCTCAGCGGACATCGACGACCTCCAGCCCGCGCTTGCGGCCCCAGTACCAGAGCAGGATCCCCAGGTACCCGAGCGCCTTGCCCTTCCGGATCGACATCAGCACGACCGCGTCCTTGTCGAGCAGCGCCTCGCTCCGCCCGATCACCTGGCAGACCTTCAGGTGCAGCTCCAGGTCCTCGTCGGTGTCGTCGATGCTCGAGCGCGGGAAGCCGTCGACCTGGAGGTACAGCGCGGCGTCGATCGCGAGGTTGCAGCCGGCGGCCATGAACATCCGGTACCGCTGGCCGGGGCGGCGGTAGAAGACGCCCGGGGCGTGCTCCATCAGGCGGATCAGCGCGGTGCCGAGCACGCCGTCGTACCAGCGGTAGACGGCTTCGTCCCGCCGCGGGGACAGGCGGCCGCCGACGAAGCGGGCGCCGCCGCGGAGGTCGGCCTTGAGGCGCGCCACCCAGTCGGCGCTCGGCAGGCAGTCGGCGTCCGTGCGGGCGACGGCCGTCGCGCCCTCGGCGATCGCGCGGCGGAAGCCGGTGTCGGAGGCGGCTCCCGTGCCCTTCTGCGCCTCGTCGATCACGGCGACCTGCCGCTCCGGGCACCGGCGGCGGAACTCCTCGATCACGGCGCGCGAGCCGTCGGTGCTGCCGTTGTCGACGAGCAGGAGGGTGAAGTCCGGATCGGTCTGGCGGGCGAGCGCGTCGAGGGCGCCGCCGAGCAGCTTCTCCTCGTCGAGGAAGGGCACGACCACCCAGAAACCGCGCGCGTCCATCCGTCCCCCGCTCCGGGACCATGGTGTCGGCGGGGGCCCGTGCCGTCAAACCGCGCCGACACGGCACGCAGACGTGCAGAGGCGCGCTATACAGGGATTCGCTCCGCACGTCCCGGGGCAGGAAGGGGCCCGCGTGCCCGACCTCCTCCCGCTCCGCATCCTCGGCACGGGCGAAGCGCTGCCCGAGCGGATCGTCACGACCGCCGAGGTCGCCGCGCTCTGCGGCCTGCCCGCCGACGAGGCCGAGCGCCGCTCCGGCGTGCGCACCCGCCACTGGGTCACCGACGACGAGGACCCGCTGGAGCTCGGCCTGCTCGCCGCCCGCCGGGCGCTCGCGGCGGCCGGACTCGACACGGTCGACGTGGTGCTCAACGCCTCGGGCACGCAGCTGCAGGCGATCCCGGACGGAGGCGCGCAGCTCGCCGCGGGCCTCGGCCTGGACGACGTCTCTGCGTACAGCGTCGGCGCCACCTGCCTGTCGTTCCTCTTCGCTCTGCAGGAGGCGGGGTTCCTCGTCGCCACGGGTCGCGCCGACACGGTCCTCATCGTCTCGACCGACTGCGGCAGCCGCGGCATCGACCCGGGCCAGCCCGAGAGCGCCCTGCTCTTCGGCGACGCGGCCGCCGCCGTCGTGATCGGCCGCGCCGAGACTCCGGGCCAGGGCCTGGTCGCCACGCACTTCCGCACCCGCCCGAGCGGTGTGCGCCACGCGGAGCTGCGCGGCTTCGGCTCGCGGATCCGGATCGAGGAGGCGCAGGACCGGCTCGCCGACTTCCGCTTCGACATGCAGGGCAAGGCGCTGCTCGTCGACGCGCTGCGGCACTTCCCGGCGTTCCTCGAGGAGGTGCGGCCCGGCCTCTCGAGCGGGCTCCCCGGCATCGACCGCGTGGTCCCGCACCAGACCAGCGCGGCCGGGCTCGAGGGCATGGCCCGCCTCTGGGGCCGCGACCGGATGACGATCACGCTCGGCGAGGTCGGCAACACGATCGGCAGCGCGATCCCGCTGGCCCTGCACCGCTCGGACGTGCAGCCGGGGGAGTCGGTGCTGCTGGTGGGCACGGGCGCCGGCACCCACTACGGCGCGGTGGTCCTGCAGGCGTGAGAGGCGGCGCCTAGCCGAGGAGCGACAGGGCCGAGAGGCCGAGGAACGGCGCCATCACCACGAGGCAGACCGCGGCGGAGCGACCGAACCCGTGGGAGGAGTCCCGCCCGCCGACCAGACGAGCGAGCAGTCCCGTGACCAGCGGTGGGAGCAGGAACAGCAGCAGCCACGGAGCCAGGACCTCCGCGCGCGGCGCCGTCCAGTCGGGCTGGTCGTCGCGGTCGAGCGGAGGGAGCCGCACGAGGAGGAACGCGGCCGTGAGGACGATCGCGGGGAGGACCGACAGGCAGGTGAGTGCGATCGCGGTGAACCTCGCCCCGTCGTCCCGGGAGTACCGGGCACGGTCGGGGTCGGGCGCAGGCCCCCGATCGGTGTCCTCGTCCCAGCCCGGACTGCTGAATCGGATGCGTCCCATCAGGCGATCATGCCGTTCCGCTGCGGCCTACGGCGCGAGGGCGACGGAGCCGAGCGACGGGTAGTCGGGACCCTGGTAGTCCATCACGGTGAGCGTGCGGATCTCCGGCATTGTCGCAGCGCCCGGGATCGGGATCTCCTGATCGGGACGGTCCGGATCCAGCGCGGCGATCTCGAAGGAGTAGCCGGCGGTGTCGACCCAGTCGCCGGAGATTTCCTGCTCGAGCGCACCCTCCTTCAGGGACAGCCGGAGGTCGGAGGCGTCGCCGGTCGAGAAGCCGGTGAGGACCGCCCACGTCGATCCGTCCGTCCGACGCTCGATCCGCACCGACCCGGTCGTCCCGGTCTGCTGGCTGACGAAGTCTCCCGAGAGGGGGAGCTGCTGCTCGAAAGCGCTGAGCGACGTCTCCTCGGAGGAGGGCGCCGCCGACGACGTGGCCGGCGCGGCGTCCGCCGGTGCCGACGGCCCGGTGGCCGGCTCACCGCCGGTGCAGCCGGACAGCAGCAGCGCGCCCGCCAGCGCCGTGACCGCGACCGCGATCCGTGCTCTGCTCATCCCCATGGACCGATCCTGGCATGCGGGCGCCCGGTGCGCTCCAGCGCCGACGGCGCCGCGAGGCCCGCAGCCCCGCCCCGGCGTCCCGTCAGTCCCGCCGCTCGACGAGCGCCCGCAGCGCGTCGCGGACGAACCGGGCGCCGGCGACTCCGCCGTAGTGCGCCGAGAACCGCTCGTCGTCGACGTACATCTCGCCGAGCCCGAGCAGGTACTCGTCGCTCGGGCCGCCGGACGCGTCGCGGGGCGTGCCCGGCACCTGGGCGAGCCAGGCGCGGTGCCGCTCGGCGAGCGCGAGAGCCTCCTCCCCGGTCGGATCCGCCCCGCTGGCCGCCGCGGCGGTCCAGGCGCCGGCGAGGTCCGCCTGCCTCCGCTGCCACTGCTCGCGGTCCTCCGCGCTCATCGAGCGCCACCAGCGGTCGCCGTCGGCGTACGCCGGGGCACCCCAGCGGCGCTCCACCTCCTCACGGTGCTCCGCGTGGTCGAACCCGTCGAACATCTCCTCGGCCATCGGCCCGTTCCCTTCTCTCATCGTGGTGATCGTCCCGGCGACCGCCCGGATGCGGCGGTCGAGCCGTCGGCGCTCCTCCTGGAGCACGTCGAGGTGCCGCTCGAGAGCGGCCACCGGCTCCGCGTCGCGCCGCAGGATCCGCCCGATCTCGGGCAGCCCGAGACCGAGGTCGCGCAGCAGCAGGATCCGCTGCAGCGTCACGAGCGCGGCGGCGTCGTAGTAGCGGTAGCCGTTCGCGCCCACCCGGCTCGCCGGGAGCAGTCCCTCGGCCCCGTAGTGCCGCAGCGTCCGGCTGGTCGTGCCGGCCAGCCGCGCCACCTCGTGCACGGTCCACTCCTGCTCCACAGCGCCCTCCGTCTCCGCGTCGCCGGGGACTCCGGCGGCGATGGAAGCGACGGTACGGGTTGACGCGGCGTCAACGTCAAGCGGCGGGGACGGATCCGCTAGCGGGCGCCGATCCTGCGCGTTCCCACCCGGAGGACGAGCTCGGTCACCGGCACCGCGGCGATCGAGCAGCAGGCCGCGGGCACCACGGTCAGCAGTGCGACGACAGCGTCCGTCCCGTCGCCCGCGTCGGTCCACGCCGCGATCGAGACCACGATCCAGGCGATCGCGAGGATGCAGACCGTAGAAGCGGTCCAGAGGACCGGCCAGGGCGCGCGACCCCGTCCCGCGGAGTAGGGGAGCCCGCCGACGGCCGCCGTCAGGGCGGTCGCCAGAAGCGCTCGGGCCAGCGGGAGGAGCAGCTCGCCGGCGTCCCGGCCGGTGTCGAGGGAGGACAGGGCGAACAGGACCGAGGTCGTCGCGAGCGAGAGGACGCCGGCGACGGCGACGAGCGTCAGCAGGGTCCGGATCAGGAGCCTCACCGGTCGCGTCCGGCGAGGAACGCGCCGCGCTCCTCCAGCAGCCGCCGCAGGTGCCGGTCGAGCACCAGCCGCTCCGCGATCCGCCCGAGGACGCCGAGCGGGGCGGAGTACTCGAGCCGGTCGATCATCACGGAGCCGGAGCCGTGGGGCTCGAAGCGGTGCTCGTGCCGGAAGGTCGCGAAGGGCCCGCGGGTCTGCTCGTCGACGAAGGAGTGCGGGGCGTCGAGCGCGGTGACGGTGCTGGTCAGCCGGAGCGGGACGCCGAAGTGCCGGGCG